>JAZDIW010000140.1:0-5378 GCA_043804575.1 bacterium | reverse complement strand
TCTCGCGCTCCATCGTCTATTTGTTATCGGCAGGAATCGCACTCTATGCCCTCATCTCGCTGCTGCTTCTCAGTTCCGGCGGTCTTCATGAGGCTTCGTTCTTCTCCTCCGCTGCCTTTCTGATTTTGGCCGTGTTTCTCCTCGTCTTTGCCTCTCTGGCGATCATGGATCGTCTCCGGTGGCTTCTGGACAGGCTATACTACGGAGACTGGTTCAATCTTCAGCGTGCTGTGCAGGATCTAAGTGATAGGCTTTCCGGCACGCTGCTCGAGCGAGACATCGTGCGCATCCTAACCGAGGAATTGCCCGCACTGCTCAAAATAGACAAAGCCACGCTGCTCACGGTCACGGCCGAGCATGTTCACTTGGCATCCGAGTCTTCCCGCGCGATGTCTGCCGACTCCTTGCAACAGGATTTGCGTCGTTTCTACGATACGGGGACAGGGATATGTGCGCTGTCTCCGAGCGACCCTGCCGCGGTGCTTGGGCATAAGTTGGCTGTTCCTCTGACACATGGCGGCGAGTTGAAAGGCTGGCTTCTGTTGGGCTCAAAGCGGTCGCGCGCTCCCTATGGCCACCGCGACTTCCAGTTGCTCAGTACCCTATCCACCGTCGCGGGGCTGGCCCTCTCGAATGTCGAGCTGGGCACGAGGTTACTGGTCCAGGAACGCCGCGTGGCCGTCGCGAACTTGGCGGGGGGGATCGCACACGAAATCAACAACGCCCTCTATCCCCTTCTGGGACAGGCTCAGCTTATCGAAGTCGTTGCATCCCGAAGCCCGGGGGAGATTCCCGTGGAGAGAATCTCCGAGTCCACACAGATTATTGCCGATATGTGCGCCCGCATCAAGCGAATCGCCGACAACCTTGGTCATCTGTCGAAGCCTTCCGTCACGAAAATGGTGTCGTTCTCTCTGAACGATGCGGCGGAGGATGCACTGCAGTTGCTGACGGAAACCGCCGGGCGTATCAAGCGCTTTGAGCGTGACAATCCTCAAGCTCGGCTGCGGCTCTTGAGAGTATTCGATGAACATCTTCCCCGAATAGGCGGTGATCCCGAACAACTCAGCCAGGTCTTCACGAATCTCATCCTCAATGCCGCCGATGCCATGGAAGCTCAGACTCAGGGAACTCTGAGAGTCGGAACGCGACTTTCGGAGGGAGGGCAATATGTCATCGGTTTTGTCGAGGACACGGGTCCCGGAATTCCTCCCGAACTCCACGAGAAAATCTTCCAACCCTATTTCACCACGAAATCGGAGGGCAAAGGCACGGGGCTCGGCCTGGCGATTGTCCGTTCAGTTATCGAAGCTCACGGCGGCTCCGCGCGCCTGAATTCGGTGCCGGGTCAGGGCACACGCGTCGAGTTCTCTCTTCCCATCTCCCCACTTTCCGCTTCCAGCTAAACTCATTTCATAGCTGTATGCATGGTCGCACAGGGTGTGCGATCGGCCATACAGTTGCCCGCAGCAACTCCTTATCCTATTCCTTTGTATTGTTGGCACTTGCGCAAGTGGCACGAGCCTTGATTATGAAGCTTGGTGGAAGGCAATCAAGCCAAGCTCGAAATCAAGGAGTCTACCATGGTGCCGACAATCATTCCCCCTCATGCCCACCTGATTCGGCTTCTGTTTTTCTTCAGTGCCGGATTTGTTTCCGCCTGTGCAGTGACAAGAAGCGGAATATATTCCCTTGTTAGAAAGCTTGTCTTTCTGGGTTTCGTCGAGCAAGTGGGCAAACCCGTGTTTCGACCTTCTTCGCAAGCATGGATTGCTCTGCTCCTCTTTCTGCCTTCTTTAGGATATGGCGCGGATTCCGGATTTGCCGAAAGGCATGACAAGCTGCAAGTCACCAGCGGGTGGTTTTCGATGGGAGCGGGCGCAGGGAAAGCGGCACAGGACCTATCCGGAGTCGGTACCCATTTCGCGTTGAGTTTGGTTCTGAATGATCATCGTGTGCTCACCTTCCGGACGAGCGCCGTCAGTGAGGTGAGTCTCTTCGGCAATATTCATCCGCTCGAGAGCTCCCGGGACTTTGGGGTTCTCTACGGATGGCGCACTTCCGGGCGATACTTGGGTTACCTTTCGGCTTCTGTGGGCATTTCCGTCGTGCAAAGCGTGAGGCGAGGTCGTTTACTCTCTTCGAGTGGGTGCTGTTTCGGATCCAGCGAATATGAGGTGATTCGGAAATACACGGTCGGGGTACCTTTTGAAGGGCAGGCCGTATTCAAGCCGCTGGAGGCCATCGGCTTGGGCCTCATTTGCTTTGGAAATGTCAATCCCAAGGGATCTTTCGTGGGTGGCGCGCTCAGCCTCTTCTTAGGTGACCTGAAGTAGCGGCGGGATAGGATTTCATCACAAAGCTGCATCGTTTGCAGATAAAAAAAGTACAGGCTGCCTATTGGTGGCGGCGCTCACAAGGGATTTTGAAAAGTCGAAAGGAGAACCATCATGCCATTCCGAATTCCAAAAGAGCGAATCCTCTGGCTCGCGGCGTTGCTTCCGCTTCTCCTATGCGGTTGCACGGTGATCGGTATCGTGGCGGGAGCCAGCGCAGATCGCCAAGCTCGAAAGAAAGCCGTCATTCCCGGCTGGCGCATTGATAGCCTCAAGGCAGGCACTCCCATCGTGATCACAACGACCGATGGGTTGCAACTTGCGGGGACTTTCGACGGACTTGACCGTGTGTCGTTTGATACCTATGCAGCCGCTTATGCGAAAGCGACCGCTCAATTGAGTGCTATTCGATTGCCCGCGCTCAATGATACTCTGTGTCTGTCCCTGGGCTATGGGAACTCGAAGTGCGCATTTCGAGGCTTCGGCTCGGATGCCGTTTCGGTGCAATTTGCCGGATTCCCGTCTGCCCGTGAGATATCGCTCAGTCGGCTCACTGTAGTGGCCGATGCAAGCGGGGAGCCTTATGATTTGTCTCAGCTAAGGGAGCTTATCGCTTCTCAGCGAGTTCCCCATGTTTCCGTTCTGAAATTGAAGCAGGAGGGAACGGTCACGCAGATTCCCGTGGACAATGTGGCTCAGGTTCGCATAGACCGCAATACGCACTACTGGGTGACGGGTATGATTGTGGGATTGGCCGCGGATGCCGTCATCACCGCGGCGATTCTGAATGGCACCCAAAAAGAATCTTCTCCTCCTCCGCCACCGCCGCCGGACGCCTCCTACGGCGGGGAGGGAATTGGTTCATGTCCTTATGTCTACAGCTTTGATGGCGAGCGATATGTCCTCGATTCAGAGACCTTCAGCGGCGCGATGTTTCAGGCAGCCCAGCGAACCGATGTGGATAATCTCGATTATTTAGAGGCTGTAAACGGCACCTGTCGACTTCGCCTTGCCAACGAGCAACCCGAGACGGATCATCTGGACGCGCTTTCCCTTCTTGCCGTGGATCATCCTCGAGGCACTCGCGTGGTGCCGGATTTTGAGGGGAATGTTCACACCATCTCGGCTCCCAAGAAGCCAACGCGCGCTCAAGATTATCGCGGCGCGAATATCCTGGATTTGGTAGCTGCGACGGACGAAAAGTCATGGGTGAGCAATCCCTTCGGGCGGGATCCAAACGACTCCACACAGGTGCGAGACGGCATCGAGATCGAATTTGGGCGTCCCTCCGGCGCGGAAGATGTCAGACTGCTGGTGAATGTGAGAAACACCCCTTGGGCGGGAGTGATGCTGGCGAGGCTTCTTGAACTGATGGGTCGTGACCTCCCGGATTGGTATGAGCTCTGGAACACATCGGCGCAGGCCCGCGAACTGTACAATCGCGCCATGATTCGCGAAGGCATGTTGCAGGTGAAGGTTTGGGATGGCCGGGAGTGGGTCGTGCGCGGATTCATCTGGGGAGTTGGGCCGGCGGTGGCCAAGGATATGGTGGTGCCCTTGAATCTCGAAGATATTTCGGCAACGACTCTTCGAGTTCGACTGGAGAGCACCGCAGGATTCTGGGTTGTGAACAGCGCGGTGGTTGACTATTCTGCTGAGACGCCGACGAACATTGTCGAGCTTCATGCAACTCAGGCTATCGATGATCGCGGCGGCGATGTCCGTACTTCTCTTCGCGAAATTGATCATGTCTATTTTGATATGCCGGAGGGGCGAAGGCCTGCGTTGCTTGTTTTCACGCCTCCTCCTTGTGAACCGGATAAAGAGCGCTCCTATTTGCTGAAGTCCACGGGCTACTACACAGCCAACATCTCTATAGAGGGCGAGCCCCATACCGACCTCATCATGCGCTTCACGATGGTTCCGGGTGCATTTGGCCGCTATGCCATTGAGACCCTAAACCAACAAGCTACCATTGCATTCTTCGACAATGCTCGATAGAGACGGTCTTCACATCTCGATAAAGAGGAGAGTCCTCGTGAGCATCTCCATTTCCCATAGCATGCTTCAAAGTGGCTTTTGGTCGAGCTATTGGGTGACGATGCGGCCCTATCTGCTCTTCGTGTCAGGTGCGGCTGGAGCCGTGGGACTCTCCTTTATCCCGAATTTGGAATGGACGCGCGGTCTGCCTGCATTCCTGGTTTTGTTCCTGTCCTACGGTTTCGGGCAGGCGCTGACAGACTGCTTTCAAACGGACACGGACGCGCTCTCCTCTCCCTACCGGCCACTAATTCGTGGTGCCATCACAAGGCGACAAGTTCTAATGACGAGTCTAGCGGGACTTTCACTTTCCGCGGTGATTCTCGCGTGGCTCAACCCCATTATCCTCTTGGTTTCGTCAGCGGCCGTTTTCGGGCTTCTTACCTATACATTCTTCAAGCGTCACTGGTGGGGTGGGCCATTTTGGAACTCATGGATTGTCGCCCTGCTGCCGGTAATTGGTTGCCTATCAGGTTCGGAGAGTCATCCAACAAATCCATTTCAAACGCCCAGTGCGATTGTCTTTCCTTTTTGGGCCAGCGTTGCAACCATATTTTTCGGCTATGCCAATTTCGTGGTGATGGGCTACTTCAAAGATATTTCGGCGGATCGCAAGACGGGCTATCGGACGCTTCCTGTTGTCTTCGGATGGAAAGCCGCGGCGTTTTGCAGTGACACCCTGGCGCTGGCGACCGTTCTATGCGCTTGCCTGTTTGTCATAGCTCATTCTCATGTTCAACCCTTGCCCGTTGTCCTGCTCGCTGTGGGCATCTTCTTGAGCATCCGGGCGCAACGGAAAATCCACCGCGTTCGCGATGAAAAGAAAACGTACAAGCCGATTTCGCATGTTGTGCGTGTATTTCTCCTCTATGGCTTGGCAATCATCGTCAGCAATAAGCCTTCTTGGAGTCTCGTGGCGGCTATCTACTATCTGCTGTTTGAGGTTGCGTTGCGAGTCCGACCGGAAGAGGCGCAGGTGTGATATGCTTTTGTTCCTCAATC
>JAZDIW010000139.1:0-12489 GCA_043804575.1 bacterium | reverse complement strand
GGCGCGTTTGCGGGCTTGTTCGAGATAGGTGGATTGGGGGAAATCGGTCAGGATTTTCTCGTAATTGGCTCGCGCGGCCGCCTCGTCGTGCAAATCTTCTTCCTGAACTTCCGCAAGCAGGAAAATCGTTCGGTCAATGTCGCGGCTCTGCGGAAAGTCCACGATGAACTTCTCCAGAACTTGTGTCGCGGTTAGTGGCTCCGCTGCTTTTCGCAGGGACACCGCTTGCAGATAGCGACCCCATTCGGCGAGCCTGCCGCGCTTCGCAAGGTCGGCCACACGCTCGAACTGCGCGGCCGCTTTCGCCGGTTCCTCACGAAAGAGCGCCAAATCGCCTTTGGCGAAGGTGTGCATCGCTTCGCTGGAGCCGCCTTCGAGAAGGAGATTGCCATACTGCACGGCGTCATTGAAGGAGCGGCTGGCAAAGTCCCCCATCGTCATCATCGAATCGAACACGCCACTGGCCAAAACCAAGGAATCCACCCAAAGATGCGCTCGCCCGATGCGCAGGCCGGCCTCACCGCTGATATCTTCCTCGCTACGAGTTGTCCTCGCGATTTTTCGCCAGATTTCGATGGCTTCGGGGATACGCTCCATCCAAACCAAGCAATCCCCGATATGGAGTTGCACTTTCGAGGCTGAAAGGGTTTTGCTCCCTTTTTCAATTGTGCGTAGCTGTGATAGAGCCTCCGCGGGGCGACGCTCGTGGCGCAGCGTGATGATCGCAATGCGAAATCGAGCCTCGACCGCCTCGACCGCTTGCGGATAGGCCTGAACGAAGGCCTCATAGGCCGCCTTGGCTTCGGCATATTTCTCCAACAGCAAGAGGCAATCCGCCAGGCCCAGCTCGGCCTCAAGACGCACAGACAAAGGGGGCTCTTGCTTCAATACCCATGAGAAAGCCCGCGAGGCCAGAGCGATTTCATCCTCTTTGAGAAGTTTGCGCGCAAAGGGCAAGACCTCTTCACCCTTGCGCTCGGCCAAGGAATCAATGGCCACCGTTTGTTCGTAGGAGGCCACGAAGTTACGAATTCGGAAAAGATACCCTGCGAAGAGACGGCGCAGATTCAGGTCTCGCTTCTGCTCTCGAATGGCGCGCTCGAGCGACCCTCGGACTTCCGCATGAACCGCCGAGTCATCCGGGAAACGCGACAAATAAGCCTGGGCAATCTCCCAACTTGTCGGTGCCTCCGCGAGGTAGGTGACAAGCTCGCGCGTGGCCGCGCCCCAGGCCATTCGCTGCTGGAGACTTTGCGCAAGCTCCAAGGCCATGAAAGCGGGCTGGCGGGACTCCTTGCGATAATCGCAAATCAGAGTCTCCGCATCTTCCCATAGCCGATTGCGCTGAAGAATTCGCACCAACTGCGCTACAGCCGACGGGCTCTTCGATTCCGAAGCCAGCGCACGATTCCAAATTTCCCACGCCCGTTCGGTCACGCCTTGCGCCAGATAGATTTCGCCGAGACCAAGCGTCAGCGTGTAGGGACTCAACAGATCATTCGGGCCCATGTCGGCAGAGCCTCGCGTGCGCGAGCGAGCGATGACTCCTTCCGTGAATCCGATGGCTTCTTCGTAGCGCTTGAGATAGACGAGATTGCGGCGGATACCGTCTATGGCGTAGGCGTTCCATGCGTTCTGCTCCAGAGTCGCGCGCCAAGCCTCGAGGGCACGCTCGCTTTCGCCGCGCTCTTCAAAGCGGCGCGCCCGCTCCATCAGTGCCTGTTCCGCCGCGGCGGGACGCGGCGTTCCAGCTTTTGGCTCCATCGTGCGAATCTGAATCTGCCCCAACGCAGGAAGACTTACCAAGAGACTTCCGATAATTCCTGCGATGAGAAGGATTTTTCGTGTGGTTTTTACGGTCATCGTTCTACTTGGATTGCATTTTTCCTAACGCATCGAAATATTGTCGAATCAGAATCTCGTAATCGCGCGCGAATTTGGCGTCGAGCGCGCGCAGGAGGTCTTCACGAAGCTGGTCTTTTCCGGCTTCCGGTGAAACCTGCGGCGGGCTGGCCCGAACAACATCCGTGCCGGTTCGAGCGCGCCGTTGCGGTTTGAATTCGCGCTCGCGCGCCGACCGCTGGAAATCCAGAAGGCGTGATACGATCCGCTCCTGGCGCTCGCGCGTGCGCATCGTGACATTGCGGTCCCGCAAATCCTGAGCAACCTCGCGCATCTCTTGACCCATGTCTCCCAATCGTCCCAGCGTTTGGCGAGCCGCCGCCGCCTCTGATGCCAGCTCATCGGCTGCCTTGGCCAAAGCCTCTTGCTGCTCCGCCAGGCGCTGTATCGTAGCAGCTTCTCCCATACTAAGCGCACCGGGATTACCTTGATCCATCAGCATCTCGGTTTGTTGGTTAATCGCCATCTGCTGCCCGGCCATGCCTCCGGCTTTGTTGCACATTTGGTTCATGCCTGTGGCAGAATTGCAGGAGGAACTGCAGTTTGAGGACGAACTACTGACTTCCTTTTGCGCTTTGTTCAGTGCGGCCATCGCCTGACGCTGGTGGTGCGCGGCCGTACGAGGGTCTCGGTTCCGTGCCGCCGCAAGGGCCTGCTCCATTTTCTGCGACGCTTCCCACATCGCCGCGCGGATTTGCGGAGTGACAAAGAGCGTCTGCCGCGCGAGTTCCATCAGCGACTGGGATATGCGTCCCAACGCCGACGAAATATCCTGCTGGTCTTCGCCGACTTGCGACATTTGGGGGCTCGTGCTCGGCAATCCTTGCGTCTCGTCCCAGAGGTCCTCTTGCCTCTCGGAGAGGCGAAGAAGCTCGCTCTGCGCCTTTTCAAGCTGCTCCTGAATCGCCGCGAGCTGCTGCTGCACCATTTGCTTCTTCATGTTGCGCATCGTGTTCGCCATGTCCGTGAGCTCGCGCGAGATTTTGCGGCCCCGCTTTCGACAACTCGATTGCTGGCACGCCGAAAGTCCCTGGGCATTCTGCTGCATCTCTTGCGGGATGTTTTCCTCTTGCATCTGCTGGTTGAACTGCGCCATCTCGCTCTTCGGCGTGTTTTGAAGCTCCCGCATCAACTTTTCGAGTTCGCGCGATTGCTGCTCGATGTTGCGCATTTCTTCTGCAAGCTTTTCCTGCTCGGACGCCAACTTCTCCGCATCCTGTGGAGACGCCTTCTCTTGCGCTTCGTTCAGCTTGTCTTGACGGTTGGCCAATTCATCCAGGCGCCGCGTAATCTCGTCCATCTTCTGCTCGACCTGGAGCTGCTTCAAGATATTCAACGTGCGATCCAGCGCCTCCTGAAACTGCTCTTGCGTCATGGAGAAGTTCTCCATCGCCTTGCGGAATTGATCCTCGTTGGCTTGCTGCATCGCTTCCTGCAGTTTGCGCAGCGCCTCGCGCATCTCGGGTGTGATCACTTCTTGGATGAGCTTCTGAAGTTCTTGAAATTTCTCGAGAGTCTCGGGGGAAAAGAGGGCGCGCGCTTCCATCTGCTCGGCGGTCTTTTGGAGAGCCTGCGCGATGTCCTCCAAAAGCTGCGTCATCGCCTCCTGCTCTTGAATCATTTGTTGCAGCTCTTGCTTGCGCTCCCAGCTCATCTCGGGATTGGATTTGTATTCTTCCATGGCGCGGTCGATTTCCTCGCCGAGCTCGCGCGACCTGTCCAAGAGGTCTTTGACGCTAATGTGACGCGCCTTTTCCGCTTGCTCTTGCGCCTCGAAAATCTCCTGCATCGAAGGGAAGCGCAACATGCGATGGACGGACTCCGCCCGCTTGGGCCCGGTTAGGACATCATTATCCCAAACCTCGACGAAAAACTCGACTTGGTCCTCGGGCAAGAGGTCGAGCGGAGTCAAATCCCACTTGTATTCCGAGCGAATCTTGGCGCGGCCTTGCGATTCATAAGTAAGGTCAATTTTCTCAAAACTCGAAAGCGGCGTCGTACCTGTGTCGCTCTCGAGCGCAGAAGTGCGATGATAGCGCAGCGTCATGCGCGTGAACCCGAAATCGTCGGTCGCCTCGCAGATGACAGGCACCTGAACGCCCGCCGCCACATCCATGTCTTTGGCAGGCTCGACCAAAGTGACTACAGGGATTTCGTCGGGCAACGCGGCTATGCGGTAGAGAATCGGGTCGCGGTCGGCCAAATTCTCCGTATCAACGAGTCGTATGCGATAGGAACCGCTTTTCCGGACTTTGAATTCACCGCTTGCTTTGAAACCCGACACGGCAAGCGAAATCGAATCTTGAGTTTGAGGTTCTTCACCGGCAACCGATGGTTTGCCGTCGAAGAATTCGAGAAACGCGCGTCTCAGCGGCTTCGTTGCGGAAATCGAGAGACGAGCGGTTGTCCCATAAAGGGCGCTGATATCGCCGACATTCTCCTCCAACGCTTTCTCATCCATCCGCGTGTAGGAAGGTGGTGCGAGTCTGACTGACAGCGACCGCACCGCTGGCAACTCGCGAACATCCACCTGATAGCGCTCTGTTTCCACCGTGCCTGAAAAAGCCCAGTAAGCAAACGCGGATGCGATGCCGCGATAAGTGTAGCGGAATTCGCCTTCGCCATTGCCTTTGAGTGTTACCGGTTCGCTGGCGACTTTGCCGCGCTCAAGTCGTTCGAGAGTAATTTCGCTCGGCGCTTTGCCGATTGCTTTTACTATGACCGCGAGTGAATCTCCGCGCAGAACCGTGCATGAGCCGGGCCGCACGACCAAATCAAACGGCGCGGGTGGCGCGAATTCTTCATCCGGTCGCAGCACGCGCTCTCCTGCGGAAACAAGCGCTCCTCCAAAAAGGGCGAACATCAGCCCTGCAAACGCGGAGCTTACCAAAAGCGCACGGCCAAAAAGGCGCACAGGGCGCTTATCCGGTAAATCGCGCGGACTAATGGGCTTCAAATCTTCCGCGACATCACGGCCCGCTTCCAAAATCAGATCAACCGAATACCCTTCGCGATTATCGTCCACGCGCTTCAGAAGTTGCAGAGCATTCAACACTCGGTCGCGAATGCTGGGCATACGGTCAGCGTAGAATCCTGCTAACTTTTCGTCTGATGCAGGCGCAAAGAGACGCTTGGCAAGAGGCCAGAGAATCCCCACGCCCAGAGCGGCAAGGCTCCCGAGCAGCCAAAGAGCCAGAAGGACATATCTGCCTTCGCCGGGCAAGCGGAAGATGGCTTCGAGCAAAGTCACGAAGAGCGCCAATGCCAGCACGCCCGCGAGAGCACCGAAAGCCCCCGCGCGCAACCGCGTGCCGAAGACCGCTCGCCTCAACCCCGTCATCCATCCCCGAAGTATTAGAAGAATCTCTTGCGCACCCATAAGCTCACCTTTTCATCTTCGTCTATCTCGCCGTTGTGGGTCTCCAGACCCGCAATGGCGCTCCGCCCAAGCGCACTGCCGTGCGGCACTACCAGATCATATTCTCGCCCCAGCGGCGGCAGGTGTCTCACCTGCCCCGCACTGTCGTTAGGCCGGGCACGGGAGACGCGTGCCGCGGCCAGCTAATTCCAAATCTGCACACGGATAACGCTCACTGTCACTGTCTTGATGTTCGCTTTGTCAGAAATAGTGTACCCGATAGGCCACGAAGAACCAGCAGGAATATTGCTAACTGACGCAGGCCACCATTCGGCTGAATCAATAATCCTGCCTTCTTTATCACGAGCTATCGCTTGAAGCTGAGCACCCATCGCAACTGCGCTATTGTTCCTTAGCTCACCGACTACACGCGTATGGCCGTATTCTCGGTCTAAATGCCATTCCAATATCTGGATGTCCGACAATGAAATCTGTGAACCCTGCTCTGCGGTGTTTCTCGCTTTTGGCGCCTCAGATGGAGAACAACCCTGCGCAAGGGACAGCCAAGAAGCAAGACCTGCCATTAGCAGCCATTTCATGACAAAGCCTCCTCTCTTTGCAGTCTCTAATAGTAGATGCTCGCCGAGCTGGGACTTCCGACCCGACTGCAGTGAGCAATTCCCAACCTCTTTCAAACACCCGCCAAGAATCATTTACCAGAAGGGACTTGTTATCGGATAGTCTTGACTAAACAAATTGGTTATTTCATCGGGAGGCAGTACCCTGCCATTGAGCAACAGACCTGTAAATTGCCCCCATCGGAATAACAGTCCAGAGAATGCTAGAGGTGATACCTCTCTCAGGGCTCGCCCCCAAGCCGATATGATAACGTCATTTTCCACATTATGGCGGCTATCAGAGAGTACATAGAGAAAAATCGATGGATAGTGAGCCTTGGCAGCCCTGCATTTTTCAGATTTCTCCGTTATCATCTCAACAATTTCTTGCTCGACCCTCTGCGTGTCGCCATATGGTACCAAACGACCGTTTTTCACGGCATCAAATAGCATCCTCTCAGTAGCCTGTTCGTCGCGCCTTCCGCCGACTTTCGCGCGGAACCTTCGAACTTCCACCCCCAAACTATGCTGACCAATTTGAATCTCGATGTCAGGCGACTCCTGCAATTTCCGAAACTTGAGGGCTTTCACTGGAGAAAGACGAAGCAAGTCCAGCGCGACTCGCAATTCAGCAACAATATCAGCATCAGCAGCGTCTTCTGGTGTCTCCTTCTCGAGCTTCTCTGTAATGACCTTATATCTCTGCTCCAAAGAAGTTTTGTCTACCCGAGGGTCTTGATTCAGCTTGAACTGACAATCGTTCAATTCACTCAAACATTCGTCTTTCGTCATCAGCGCTGTCCCTGCTAATCCGTCAGCGCTTCCAAAATCACATTCGTGCCCATTTGGAGGGCGGCGCGGCGCTTCTCGATGGGGTCGTGATGGACATCTTCATCTTCCCAGCCGTCGCCCAAGTCGCATTGATAATTGTAAAAGACCACAAGTCGCTCTTCATAGAATAGACCAAATCCCTGCGGCGGAAGTTTATCGTGCTCGTGAATTTTTGGCAAGCCGTTCCTGAATTCATAATAAATGTGATAAATGGGATGATCGAAAGGCAATTCGACGAGACTCTGCTCCGGGAAAATTCTCTTCATCTCGCGCCGGAAGGATTTGTCCATGCCATAGTCGTCATTCGCAAAGAGAAATCCGCCGCTCGTCAAATAGGCGCGCAAGTTCGCCACCTCTTGCTCGGAGAAATAAATGTTGCCGTGCCCGTTGACAAAGAGGATGGGATACGAAAAAAGTCCCGCGCCCTTCGCGTCCACATCAGCAGGCGTCGGCTGCATAGCGATATTCGTGTTTTCGCCGATGAACCTATGCAGATTCGCCACGGCGGCCGCTGCACTATACCAATCACCGCCGCCGTCGTATTTCAGAAGAGCGATGGTCAATTTGGAGCTTGGTGCGGTCTCTTGAGCGAAAGAACAACTCACAAGAAAGCCACAGAGTATCGCTGTCAGTGCCGCCCTGACAAAAGAAAGGTGACCCCCCTTACTTCCCCCCGTGAACGGGGGGAGAAGAAATTTGCTACTTCTTGATTTCAATATAGGTTTCGGCTTTCAGCTTATTAATCCATTTATTGAAGGCTTGTTCGCGCTTTTGCATGAGGGCCATTTGCTCGATGCGATCATAGTCCTCGCCGAGGTTCACGCGACGGGCAGTCTGCCGCTCATCCACTCGCAGAAGATGAATGCCGAATTGGGATCGAAACGGCTCGGAAATCTCTCTGACAGCAAGTTGGCGCGCGGGAAGGCGGAAGTCGTCGGGGAGCTCTTCGGGTTTGAACCAGCCAAGCCCGCCTCCCTTGGCGGCGCTCTTGGCATCCCACGACAGGCGCGATGCGGCTTTGGCGAAATCCTCACGTCCCGCCAAAATCTCCTCGCGCAGCGCCCGAGCTCGCGCCATTGTGCTTCCGGCATCGGCGGGCGTGGGGACAATTCGGAACAGAATGTGGCTGGTGTTGATTTTCTCGCCCTTGCGCCAGTTTAGACGAATCAGATGGACGCCGAACTTCGTCTCGACAGGCTCCGCAAGCACGCCGTCATTTAGACGATAGGCCACCTCTTCAAATTCCGGCACAAGGTCGCCGCGATTGGTCGTTCCCAAGAGGCCGTCGCTCTTGGCCGAAGCGGCATCGTCCGAAAGCCTGCGCGCCGCCGCCTCAAACTCCACTTCGCCTTTCAGAATCATCTGACGCACCGAATCGGCCCGCGCCATCGCGGCCTGCCGACTCCCCTCGGAAATCTCGTCCCGCAGCAGGATATGCGAGAGTCTCACCGCCTCTTCGATACGCGGAATGGAATCCTCATAGACATCCCAGAACGCGCTTACTTCATCGCGCGTGACTCGAAGATCCCCCAGATAAGTCCGCTTGAGCTGCTCCATCATCATGTTTTCACGAATGAGCTCGCGCAATTCCCGTCGAATGCGCGCCAGGGACATTCCGTAGTATTCCGCGATCTTCTCTTCGGAACCCAACTGCTCTTGGAGCGCTTTGAGGCGCGCCTCGACTTCTCGGTCAATCTCGCGGTCGGCAATCGTAACGGTATCGGCGCGCGCCTTGGCCAAGAGCACCTTCTGACGAATGAGCTCCTCCAAAATCTGCGATTTGAACTGCGCCAATTGCTCGTCGGTCAGCTCGTCGAGTTTCGGATTCGGACCCAGGTTAAACTGAAGATGCTGCATCACCTCGGATTCGAGGACAATGTCCTCGTCCACAACGGCCAGAACGCGGTCAATCACGTCCTGCGCCGCCGCCCTTGGACCTGTTAGGGCTACTAGTGCGAAAGAAAAGAGAATTGCCAATGCTCGAATTCTCATCACAGACTGTCTCCCAGATGGATGGTCGTCGGATACTTCCGGCTGAGCTCGGCCAGCAAGGACTCCATGGCGATTCGGGCGGATTCGATCATCATTCGCTCTCGGATTTCATAGCGCACATCGTCCAGGGAAACCGGTTCCCCGGCCGCCCAGCGGGTGCGCAAGCGCATCAATCGGTATCCCTCCTCCGAGGGACGAGGGTCGGCAACTTGACCCACTTTCAGTGACGCCAGCTCGGCGGTTTCGTCGGAGGGCAAATCTCCGGCCGTGACGCGCCAAATCCCTTCCATCGACACATTGGGGTACGCCATCTCCGCCAAGTCCATGTCGTCGCGAGCGGCTCGGCGAAAGAGCTGGGCGGTCACGAGATCCGGGGCCCAATAGAGCTCAATCTCATACTCCTCTTGCGCCCTGACAAACTCGGTCTGATGCTCCTGATAGTACCGCCCAATCGCGGAATCGCTCGGAACCTGCTGCGCCTGCACGGACTGCACAAGGCGAGACCGCAAGAGTTCGCGCCTCAATTCGCCTAACTTCCTTGCAAGAGTCGGATCCCTTTGGAGCCCTCTTCGCTCGGCCTCCCAAAGCAACAGAGTCTCTTCAATCCAGTCTTGGGCGATTTGCTGCTTGGTAGTCAGAGACAGGGAATCATAGGGGACTCCGGCACGCTCCGCGACCATCTCGCGCGTCAAAACCTCGCTGCCGACCGTGGCCACGACATCCTCCGGAGATCTCCGAGAGCAGGCAGACAGCAGCACCGCCAAGGCAACGGCGAGAACGACTCTCCTATTTTCCTTTTTTTGCACTGTCTGCGGACGCCTGCGGCAGGCTTTCCTTTGCCTCGCCAATTTGCACCTTTGCCAGAGCATCATCATAGATGGTCACGGGGAATTTCTTGCGCAGTCTCTCTTTCAGTTCCTTTCGCACTTCCTCGGTCTTGGCTACGCGCCACTGGCGTTCCACCTCGCTGCGCACCTCGTCGAAACCCTTAGTCCGGGAAGGATGGATTTCGATCAGTTGAACGATAGACCAGTTCTTGCCTGAATTCAGCGGGCCCGCGATGTCCCCCACTTTCTCGAGCTCAAAAGTGGATGTCCCGATGTTATCCATACGCCGCTTTCCGAAGGGACCGATCTTGCCGTTTTCGGCTTTCGTGGATTCCTTTTCGTTGAATTGCTTGGCGAGCTTCTCGAAATTCTCCCCTCGGCGGGCGCGCTGCGCAACGCGGGCGGCTTTCGCCGAATCGTCCTTGATGAAAATCTCGCGTATGGTCCGCTCTTCTTCCTGGATGAACTCGCTTAAGTGGGCCAAATAGTAGGCTCCAGTGGCTGCCGAGTCCGCCGTTATCTTATCCGTGACCTCCTCCTTCTCCAGCAGAGTCGCCATTTGCTGTTCTTTCTGGCGGACAATTTCCGGCGTTTTCAAGGCTTCCTTAAAAAGCCCTTTCGACTGGGCATCGGCATCCAGCAATTTCGGCTCGACGATGCCGGCCACGATCTCATCTACCGTGCCTTCCCGCTCCCAGCTTACGCGCTGCATTCGATCCCCGATTCGGTCAATGATGTCCTGAACGGTCACTTTGCCGCCTTTGTAGGTCGCGATGGTGAGCCCTTTTTCTTTTTCGGTGAAGAAGCCGGCAAGATCCTTGTTCTTCGGAGCAGCCGGGTCCGTCACCTTCTGCCTCATCATTTCCCAAACATCTTTGCGCGTTTGAATCTGCGCTTTCGTGCGCATATTCTCAAGATAGTCGCGCGCTATTTTATTCAGTTTGTCGCTCTCGGTGCGATACATCCGCTCTTTGATTTGCTTTTTTTCCTCTGCGTAGGGACGCTGCGGAAGCGGCCGGCGCTCTTCAATTCGAATCAGATGCCAACCGTAGGGAGAACGAATGGGCTGCGAGAGCTCGCCGACTTTCAAATTCCAAGCGGCCTCTTGGAATTCGTCCACCATCTTGCCCCACGAAAACCAGCCCAATTTGCCGCTATCCCGAGCCGTCGTGGCATCTTCGCTATAGAGGCTGGCCGCCTCGCCGAAATCCAATCCCCTCAAAATCGCCTGGCGAATGCTGTCAATCCGCGTCTTGACCGCGGCCTCTTTCGCGGCGGAAGTGTCGGGGGGCGCGAGCTTCAGCAGAATATGGCGACCACTCAGCTCCTCGCCCGAATGTTTATAGAACTGCTGCATACCCTCTTCGGTAATGATCTTGTCCACGACCTCTTGCTGATACAGCAGGTCCAAGGCCTTTCGCCGAGCCAACTGATTCACTTCATCGGCAAACGCTTGCCTTTTGTCAATGCCCTGCGCGTAGGCCTCCGCTACCAGGAGTGTGCGGTCAACCAATTCCTCGGCGAACGCTCGCCGGTCTTCAAAGGGCCTCTTGGCGGCGGCCTGCTCCCCGCGCCACTTGGCAAGAAATCCATCCTTGAAATCCTGAACCGTGACGACATGCCGGCCGACCTTGGCGACGATGGGCTCTTTCTTGGCACAGGCAACAAAAGCCAAAGCGGCTCCCAAGACGAAGACCCCGAGAAAAATTCTCTTTGATCTCATAGACACAGAAACCTCCTCCTGATGTTCAGTAATAGATAAAGCTATATGGAAGCTAATTCATCAACTTTTTCACATTTAGGACATTTGTTGGAACAAAATGAACCTGGACCAAGGTACCAAGAAAACTGAAACGTAAACGTTTTATATGTGAAATGCAGTCACTCGGATTCAGTTCTGGCTCCGAGTTTCCAACTTGACGGCCGCAAGCTGCTTTTTGTCAACAAATGCTTCATGGACTCTTTTGCCATATTTTTTCGAAAGCTCATATGTATCTCGTTGAATCCTGTCAGGTACAGCCAAAGGGCTCAAGACTGAACCACTCTCCTCTACTTTCTTTCGCGCTATTTCATGGAAGCACCTTTCGGCCAGCAAATCAGCTATCAATACTTGAGCCGGCAATGTTTTTCTATACTCGCAATTGGCACCGAGATAGTGCTTAACTGATGGGAAGTTTACGTAGATAGTGACCCTACCCGTGCCCGGACTATAGGAAGTTCGTTGAAGGGGTTGAGGATCTTGGCTAAAGTCGGGTTCGCTAAACATGCCCTTGCCCCTAGGTTCCTCATCTTCTTCCGATTTGACATGGACTTCCAAAAGGGCCATAAATGTCTCATATTCTGCCGTTACTACAGCATGCTGACCAACTCCTTCTCCCCAGACTTCCAATTCATATTTGACAACATGCCTTGTTGCGTCGGCTTCGTTTACTACAAGTGCGTCTTGTGAGACATATACCGACTCATTGTCCGATGAAATTTTGATTGTGCTCCCACCCTCTATGACCTTTATATATACAAATAGATACACCTTTCGCGGTTTATTGGGACGCACTGTTAGGGTCTCTGGCTGGAATACCATTCCCTCGGTCAGCAATAATTCTTTCTCCGGAATCACATAGACTTTCGCTTCCGACTGTCTATTATCAGTGGTGGCACGGAGGACTCCCTCAATATCTGGTTCGCTTCCTTCAATGGTAATGTATTTGCGTACAATGCCCAAATCCCTTTCAGCAGATAGACTAATTTCAGGAGTTAGAACATGGATCTTTGGGTTAGTGCAAATCACTGCAACGGTCGACGCATGTGGCATCGTTTTAGTGCTCACGCGAAGTTCAAATGCATAACGTTTACCGACACTTATTTTCGCTGAAGAAGGATAAAGACAAAACCCATTCGGGGGTTCTACCACCTGATCTGTTGGTTTATCCGCGAGATTTATTGTGTCGCCCGTTTCAACTTC
>JAZDIW010000138.1:0-7649 GCA_043804575.1 bacterium | reverse complement strand
GTCCTGCGGTCTCTGAATGAGAAACTCATCGCCCGGCATCCGCACATTTTTGGCGAGAAGAAGCTCGAAAATGCCAAAGAAGTCATTCATCAGTGGGAGCAGATTAAGCTGAGCGAAGGCGAAAAGAAAGGACTTCTGGACGGCGTGCCGAGAGCGCAGCCCGCGCTGAATCGAGCGTTCCGCGTCCAGGAGAAAGCCGCGGGTGTCGGCTTCGAATGGCCGCACATCGAAGGCGTCTGGGAGAAACTCGAGGAAGAAGTGGGCGAATTCCGCGCAGCCATGAGCCAGAAGGATGCGCGCAACAGGGAAGAGGAATTCGGTGATTTTCTTTTTTCGCTCGTCAATCTGGCGCGCTATTTGAAAATCAATCCGGAAGACGCCCTGCGGCAATCCGTCGAAAAATTCATCCGGCGCTTTCGATACATTGAGGAGATGATCAGCCGCCGAGGCGGCTCTCTGGCCGAGGCGACACTCGAAGAAATGGACGAGCTTTGGGAAGAGTCAAAATCATTCCGGTAGGTTCGGATGGTCGAATCCCGCCGGTCAGCGAGCGCGCGTTGCTCATTGGGGTGTGGTGGCCGCGCGAGCCGGAGTTGCAGGTCCGCGACTATCTCGATGAACTTGCTCTTCTGGCTCGAACAGCGGGTGCCGAGATTGTGGATATCGAAATCGCCAAGCGGAAAGCCGCGGATCCCTCCACACTCCTTGGCCGAGGAAAAGTCGAAGAGCTTGGCCAGCGGATTGAGGGGGAGAACATCGAGCTGGTCATCTTCGATGAAGACTTGTCTCCTGCGCAGGCGCGTAACTTGGAGCAAAGCTGGCAATGCCGGATCGTGGATCGCAGCGGCCTTATCCTCGACATTTTCGCTCGCCGAGCGCGAACGCGCGAAGCGTCCACGCAGGTGGAGCTGGCACAGCTTCAATACTTGCTTCCTCGCCTGACGGGTGCCTGGCGTCACCTCGAGCGGCAGCGCGGCGGCATTGGACTGCGCGGCCCCGGTGAGACTCAGCTTGAAACCGACCGCCGGCTCGTGCGCAAACGCATCCAATTTCTCCAGCATGAACTCGAACACATCGAGCGAACCCGCAAGACGCGCACGGCAAAGCGCGACGACTACTTTCGCGTCGCTCTCGTCGGTTACACGAATGTCGGCAAATCCACCCTCATGAATGCCTTGACGCAAGCGGGCGTCTATGAAGAAGACCTTCTCTTTGCCACGCTCGATTCCACCACGCGAGCTCTGAATCTCACCCCAAAGGTGGCGATTCTTCTGACCGACACCGTCGGTTTCATCCGAAAGCTGCCGCCACAACTCGTGGCTTCATTTCGCTCGACATTGGGAGAAGTCGTCGAGGCCGACTGCTTGCTTCATCTGATTGATGTTTCTCATCCCGCCTACCCGGAGCAAATGGAAACCGTCACGCGCATTTTAGATGATTTGGGCCTTCACGATACGCCGCAAATTCTGGTCTTCAATAAAGTGGATGCGATTGACGATGACGAGGTGCTCCAGACGGCGAAAGCCCGCTATCCCGATGCCGAATTCGTCAGTGCCAAACGCCATATTCGGCTTGGCGGTCTCATAGAAAAACTCCGGGATATGGCCACGGCGGACTATTGGGAAGGCACCTTTTCCATCGGCCCGGACGAGGGACATCTGCTCGCGGAGATTCACCGGCGCGGGGAAATTCTCTCGCAGCGAGCCTATGGAAAGAAGCTGCGCCTTCGGGTGCGCATGCGCGAAACCTATGCGCGGCGCTTGCGCAGCCAGCTCGGCCTGAAGCAGCCATGAAGGCGCTTGTATCGCTCATTCTTCTGCTATTCGGGGTTGCCTATGCGCAGGCGCAGCCTCACGGCTATTTGCAGGCAGACTCGGCTCAGTTCCGAGTCTTTTTTCGTCCCGAAGACCAAGGAACCTACCGAGCGCTGTGGAGCCATCTTCGCGCCTCGCTTCCCCGCATAGAGTTCTCGCTCGGCATTCCTCTTCAAGATACCGTCACCTACATCATTACCCCAAATCGCGAAGAATGGCGTCGCATCACCGGCGGCATTCCTGATTGGGCGCAGGGAATCTCTGATCCTTACTACCGCGTTACCATTCTAAAATCGCCTCGATTCGGCGACCCGATGCATCCCTTCTATGTGACCGCCGTCCATGAACTCGTTCATCTTCTTCTGCACGGTAGCCATCCGGATGCTTATATCCCGAGGTGGCTCGATGAGGGCTTGGCGCAAATCCTCTCGGGCGAAAGCCTGCATCTGCGAACGGGTCTGATTTCTCAGGCCGTTCTCTCGAATCGCCTCCACAATTTCTACCAGATTGAGTCTATCATGAGCATGCCCGCGCAAGAAGCTCACCTTGCCTATGCCGAGAGCGTCACCGCCGTAGATTTGCTCATCAGGAGTTATGGCTGGAGTGGCGTGCGAAATTATGCAAATGCTCTCGGAGCCGGCCTTGAGCCCGACGAAGCCTTCATCAAGACCTTTGGCATTCATCTCGGCAAATTTGAAGGCCAATGGTTTGACTATTTGCACAAGACCTACCGATTCTCTTTCTTTCAAAGCTGGGAGTTTTATCTCGGCATTCTCTTTCTGCCTTTCTTGGCTCTTGCAGGATTTTTCGCGTGGCGCCGCCGCCGCAGAATCCTTGCGCAATGGGAGGAAGAAGAGCGCGCCCGCACCCTCGGCAGCATGTCGGAAGATTACCCTCCTCCAGAGGACAGCGTGTAAGATATCCGCCGGGGCGACCCCCCTTGTAGCGCCGCACGGCAGTGCGCTTCTATGTGTCGCGTGGTGGGTGTGCGACTCGCCCGGAAAGTGTCCTCGTAAATATCCCTCAGAAAAATCGGCCTATTCCTTTTGCAATTCCTCCAATTCCACCTTATATTGGAAGCAGTGAGGCTCTCAGAATGCCTCACAATTTTGCAGACCCATTTCGATGGCGGCAAACGATGAGACAATTTTGCCTCATCACTCTATTTTTCTGTCTTTCCTCCATCCCATCGCATGCCCAGCCCAGTCCGGACACGCTATGGACGCGCACCTACGGAGGCAGCGGCCCGGATATCGCCTGGTCCGTTCAGCGGACGGCCGACGGAGGCTATGTCGTGGCGGGAGAAACCAATTCCTTCGGTGCGGGCTACAGGGATTTCTATGTGGTGAAAACGAATGGCCAAGGTGACCCGCTCTGGACGCGCACTTATGGGGGAATTTTCTATGATAGGGCCTACTCCGTTCAGCAGACGATTGACGGGGGCTATGTCTTAGCGGGAAGGACCTCTTCTTTCGGTGCAGGCATGTATGACTTCTATGTTGTGAAAACGAGCCCCCTCGGCGACACACTCTGGACGCGTACTTTTGGAGGCAGCAACGATGATTACGGCTACTGCATTCGGCAGACAACTGACGCAGGGTATATCGTGGCGGGACTCACCTGGTCTTTCGGTGCGGGTTACGCCGATTTCTATCTTGTGAAGACGAACAGCCAAGGGGACACGCTCTGGACACGGACTTATGGCGGGAGCGGCATTGATGAAGCCTCTTCCGTTCAACAGACAACCGACGGAGGCTATATCGTGGCGGGATACACCTGGTCTTTCGGTGCGGGCAACTACGATTTCTATCTTGTGAAGACGAACAGTCAATGCGACGCACTCTGGACGCGCACTTATGGGGGGAGTAGCGAGGATAGGGCCCAGTCCGTTCAGCAGACCGCTGACGGCGGCTATGTCGTAACGGGATACACCGGTTCCTTCGGCGCGGGCTTGAATGATTTCTATCTTGTGAAGACAAACAGCCAAGGGGACACGCTCTGGACGCGCACTTATGGGGGCAGCGACGAGGAGAGGGCCCAGGCTGTTCAGCAGACCGCTGACGGAGGCTATGTCGTGGCGGGATACACAGGCTCTTTCGGCGCGGGCAGTCTTGATTTGTATGTCGTGAAGACAGACAGTCAAGGCGACACGCTCTGGACGCGCACTTATGGGGGGAGCGGCGATGATCGAGCTTACTGCGTACAGCAGACAACCGACGGAGCCTATATCGTGGCGGGATACACCTATTCTTTCGGTGCAGGCTTGAGTGATTTCTATCTTGTGAAAACGGGGCAGGAAAAACCTTACCACCTCGTTGTCAACCTTGACGATTCCGGCACAAATGCGATCCTGCACTGGATGGCACCTCAGACTTGCGATTACAACATCTACAGCACAACGGATATGAGTGCACAAGAGCCGCCAATGGGTTGGACATTTGAAGAGACTTTGTACGACATTCCTGCCGGCCTTGCTGAATGGACGGATCCGACAGGTATCGTGGATTACAAGCGCTATGCCGTCACGATGAGCTGTCCATAGCTGACTTGCGCGCGCCGATGAAGCGAGCTGCCGCTCGGCGCTACGCGGATCATGGATCGAATTTAGGGCGGACCAATGTGTCCGCCCGTTTTTTTGCAGTGCCGAGCTCCCTCGCCCGGTATGAATTGACATTAGCCTGTGCATTTCGTAAATTTCAGGGCAGGACAATCTTGCTTTTGAGGTTCCCCATGTGCCGCATCCTACTTGTCGCACTCGTCATTTCAATTCTGTTCGCCCTTCCGCTATTCGCCGCATCCGCAGGCACGACGGGCTTTGAGCTTTTCCGCTTGGAGCCATTGGCGCGGGGAGCCGCTTTGGCCGGAAGTCAAATTGCCGTCAGCGGTGATTTGGCCGCGCTCTATTGGAATCCGGCGGGCCTTGCGACGATAAGCATGCGATGCGGCTCGGCAGGCTACTTGAAGCATGTCCTCGATTTCAACGCGGGGCATCTGGCCTACGCGCATCCTTTTCCGCGCATCGGCACGGGCGCCATTGGCATCACCTATTTCGACTATGGCAGCTTCGACGAAGCGACGGAAACCGGCCAGCGAACCGGCCGCACTTTCACAGCGAGCGACATCCTTCTCACCGTCGCCATGGCGCGCAACATGAAAAGCGGAATTGACATCGGCGCCTCGGTGAAATTCCTCAATTCCACGATTGACAACTACAGCGCTGGCGCTTTCGCTCTCGACGCAGGCCTCATCTATCACACCCCTTGGTCGCAGCTTGATGTCGCCGCAGGCGTTTTCAATCTCGGAACCGCTCTCAGCGCCTTTCTCAACCATAAAGACGACCTTCCCTTCTCTCTTCGCGCCGGCTTTTCGAAGCCTCTCGAGCATTTGCCTGTGCGTTTTTCGGGCGAAGTGGACTATTATCCCGAAGAGGAATTGGTGCAAGCCGCTCTCGGTGGCGAAGCGACTTTGTCTGAATTCCTACGCCTCCGCTTGGGTTACAATACCATCGGCATTGACCAGCGCGTCGGCCTCGACCGCGACGCCTTGGCCGGCTTCTCCATCGGCTTCGGCATCCTATGGAAACGCCTGACCTTCGACTACGCCCTCACCTCTCAAGGGGAAGTCGGCTTCCTGAACCGGATTACAATCGGGTCGACGTTTTGACCTCGGTTCCCTCTTCAATCTATTGATTAACAAAGAATTAAATTCGCGAATCTCTGATGACCCCTATTAAACCTTTCCCCACTTGGCTTTGTCAAATGGTCGGGCAGTAGTGCCGAGGCGGCGTGGAGGACTCGGAACTTGTCAAGGAATTCCAGGCGGGCAGCCAGCGCGCCTTCAACGACCTCGTCCTGCGATACAGGAAGGAAATCTACTACCTGGCCCTGGGAATCGTGGGCACGCATGAGGACGCCGAGGACATGGCGCAGGAGGCTTTCGTTCGAGCGTATCAGGCTTTGTCGAAATTTCGCGGCGAGTCCAGCGTTTATACTTGGCTCTATCGCATTACGGTGAATCTCTGCTTGAATCATCTGCGGGCACGGCGCCTGCGTTCGTATATTGGCCTTGAGAAAATCGAACCGGTGATGCCGGGCCCGGACGAGGCGGACACGCCGACGGAATTGGCCGAGCTGTCCGAAACCGCCCGCAAGGCGATTCAAGCGCTTCCGCCGAAACAACGCGCGGTCTTTATCTTGCGGCACTTCCAAGGCATGCCCCATGCGGAAATCGCCAAAATCATGGATCGCGATGAGGGGACGATTAAGGCGAACTACTTTCAAGCCGTGCGCAAATTGCGCCGCGCGCTCGGACCTTACATGAAGGGGGAAGAGTAGAAAAATGACAAAAGAAGAAATAAAAGAACGGTTGCTTGAGCCTTTCGAGAAACTCAGCGACGAGGAGCGAGCAGAGATTGAGGCGTATGCCGAGAGAGATGCGGAAATTCGGCAGGCTCTTGAAGAGGCTCGCGCGTTTTCGAATGCGCTTCAGCGAGCACAAGTCCTGCGCGAGCCGGACGCAGACACTTGGTCGAGATTCCTACCCGGCGTGCGAGCACGGATTGATGCACGGACACGGCGAAAGCCGCTGTGGCAGCGACGGCCCGTGCTCATTCCTGTTTTTGCCACGGCGCTGCTCGCTCTTGTTCTGGCCACCGGAAGATTCGGACCGAATTCGACGAACGACTTTGCAGAGTATACCAGCAGCGAAATTGCCGATGCGATTCCGGAGCTCAGTAGCGTTGATGAAGGACTTGTGCTGACTGAGCAGGATTACCAGAATCTGAGCGATTTGGGAGTGGATGCCGCGTCACTGGCGGCGGCCCTCGAAGTGGAATCGATCGACAGCAGTGGTGGCGAGTTCGTACCGGAGAGCGAACTCGACGCACCACCGCTGATTGATGAGGTATTGGCCTTGTCCGAGAGCGAAATTGACGAGCTCTTGGCGAAGCTCGAAGCCACGCGATTTATCTAAGTGGGGAAATAGACAATGATCATTTTCCTAAGGTATTTGGCCATCATTAGTGCGGGAACTCTCCTAATTTTTCCGGACGGTCTTTTTGCGCAGGACATGCCGCGCGACAGATTGCGTGACAAAGTCGAGACGGTGATTATCGGCAAGTTCGCCGAATCACTGGACCTGACTCCCGACCAAGCGGAGAAATTCTACCCGCGGCTGCGTCAGTATCAGCGCTCGATGGAGGAGATGCAGCGCGGGCAGCGTGAACTGCGGGATCAATTGGACCGGCTCTCCGATGCCGAGGATTCGAGTCCCGAGGAAGTCGCGCGTCTTCTGGACAGGCTCAGCGAAAATCAGCGGCGAATGGTCGGGGAGAAGCGCGGTTTTTTGGGGGAGGTCAGCCCCTTCATGAGCCCGCAGCAGGTGTCGCGTTGCTCGATTCTCATGGATGAGATTCCGCAGCGCGTGCGCGAAATGATCCGCGAGCGCCGAGACCTTCGTGACGGAAGCCCCCCTCCTCCCGCCCGCCGCCCGCCTCCTCGCGGCCGAAGACGATAATTCAATCCTACCAGCGGCCTCCGGCCGCCGTTTTTCGGACAATCCGGAAGCCCACGACCCATAAAAGCCATGGGCTTTCTCATTTAACGATTGTGCCTTTGACAGCTTCGGGATTCGGTTGGCTTCAAAGTTTCTTCTATCCTTCGAGCAAGCCGTGCAGCTACTACTGACCCACTATTATGTCCTGGTGAAGGCTATCCCTTAGGGATTCTCGATCCGAATCACACTCTTTTTCTCAGCAGCCCTGCGATGGCAACTCATCCGATTGGAAGAGAGGCATTCGGATGGAGCGTTGCACGGGCCATCGTGGCTGAATTGGAT
>JAZDIW010000137.1:0-11003 GCA_043804575.1 bacterium | reverse complement strand
GCGAACATCCGATTGTCCCTCGGGCAAGATGACTTCCCAAAGCTGCTGAAGTTCCAGAGCCGAGATTGGCATGGCGCTCAGGCTGCCACTTAGCAAGAGGCCAAAGAACTTGCTGCAATTCATGGCTCGCACCTCCTGTGAAAGTCCGATGTGGCTCTTACTTCGTTCGCGTCGGTTGCAAGCACCTGACACCGCATTGCTCTCTTCAGGTGCTCAGTCGTCAGGATTCATCGAATCGGAACAACTTTGTATCCGTAGCAGTGAATTCCTTCGTGTCCCTCGTCGCGGATTTTGCGGAATTCAATCCGCACCTTCATGCCGATTTTCACATCGCTGACGGGACAATCGACGATTTGCGTCGTGATGCGCGCGCCGCCGGGAAGCTCGACGATGCCGAGTGCATAGGCGCCCTGATCCTCGAATCCGGAAGGCGCGACTCGAATAATCGTATAGGTGATGAGCTTGCCTTCATAGTCGAGCTTTACCGGCTCAAACTTGCGGTTGCCATTTTTCGGTTCAACAAGCCGCGGCGGGAAGTAGGTCTTGCCGGTCTTCACAGACTTTGCCGCCTCTCCCCGATAACGCTGCGGAATTTCGCGCCAGTAGCGCGCCGTGATGGAAGCCATTATGTATCTCCTCTCCTCAATTTCAAACCGCTTTGAGAATATGAACGACCGTCGAACCGCCCGAACCGCCCATGTTCTGCGTCAGGCCGATGCGAGCCTTCTTGAGTTGGCGTTTTCCGGCTTCTCCGCGAAGCTGATGCGCCACTTCCACGACTTGCGCCACACCCGTCGCGCCTACCGGATGGCCCTTTGACTTCAAACCTCCGGAAGGATTGATCGGTTTCGCGCCGTCCGACGCCGTTGCACCTGTCAATGCTGCATCGCCGCCCTTGCCGATTTCAAAGAAGCCGAGCGCTTCGATCACGCAGACTTCCGCGATAGTGAAGCAGTCGTGTACTTCGGCAAAATCCATGTCGGCCGGTTTCAGGTTGGCCATTTTGTAAGCGCGTTGAGCGGCAACCTCCGTCGCTTTCAAATAAGTGATGTCTTCGCGGTGAGCCAGAGACAATGTATCCGTCGCGGCACCTGAAGCAGCGACCACCACAGGCGGATGCTTTTTGAATTTCGTGCGCGCCATCTCGAGCGAGCAGAGCACAATCGCGGCGGCGCCATCCGTAATCGGCGAGCAATCGAGAAGGCGCAGAGGATCCGCGACCATTGTCGAGGTCATCACCTGCTCGGGCGTGACTTTCGATTGAAACTGCGCGTTGGGATTCAGCAAACCGTTCGCGTGATTTTTCACAGCGACCTGAGCCAGTTGTTTGCGGAATGTGTCGAACGGAATATTGTGCTTGGCCTGATAAGCATTGGCAATCATCGCGTAGAGACCGGGAAAAGTCGCGCCATTGTAGCATTCCCATTCTTGGTCGGCGGCGGTCGCCAGTGCGTAGGTCGCCGCGCCGCCGTCCACATCGAGCATCTTCTCGACGCCGCCCACGAGAACAATATCCGAAATGCCCAGCGCGACATCCATCCAGCCCATGCGCACCGCAAGGCCGCCTGAAGCGCAAGCCGATTCGACACGCGCGGCGGGGATGGGGCACTGCCCGAGATAATCCGCCAAAAGCGAGCCCAAATGCTCTTGACCGATGAAAAGCCCCGGCGTCATCGAGCCCACATAGAGAGAATCAATGTGATCCACGCCGGCGTCGTCCATCGCGAGCAGCGCGGCTTCGACGAAGATATCGCGCAACGACTTCTCCCATAATTCCCCCCATTTGTTCATTCCAACTCCGATCACAGCGACATCACGCATCGATGAGTCCTTTCATGTATCCAATGAAAATATGGTTCAATAAAAAACAGCACAACTTTTGGCGTACTATTGATAATGTCCGGTCCATTTGCCCTGCTGATCGTAGTTCATGGATCGGGCCCAACCGGCTGCGTTCCATACAGCGTCAAAAATTGGCCTCATGCCTTGGGCAATATCACAATCCATACTTTCCAACATTACTTCAGGTACGAGTAATGTTTCCCTGTCAATCATGTTGACATAATGAGCGCCATAGTAGATGGACGGGTCAGCACTAACTCCAATTGAATAGCCAGAAACACCCAAGAGGCTGAGCATCAGGAGAATAGGCGGCTCGACGCCAAGACGGGTCTGCACTGACAGACATCTACCTGTCGCGTCCATCAACTCCTTTTCAAACCGAGCACTCGGAATGAAATGCTTGCCTTCCACGTCGCGCAAAAGGTATACGTCCACCACCTCAATAATTCCATTGCGGAACACCTGCACATATGAAGTATGGCCAAAAGGACCGAAATCTGTATAGGTCAGAAAACCGTCGAAATTGTGCCTAGGATTCCAACTTCGTGCATATATTGGCTGGAGGAGGACGATATGATGGGCAAGGGAGGACACATCATATTTGGCGGCTGGATCAAATGAGCCTAAGGGTACTATATGAAGAACAATCTTCGCGCCTTCATTCATAGTCACGGGTGTCTGTCGTGCGATAATCGCACTGAGCCGTTCCGCACGAAAATCCCGAACACGTTTGGCTATTGTATCTGAAAGCAAAAATGCTGTTCGTAATTCATCTACACCGAGAAGATATTTGCCTCCAGAATTACGCGAGTAGAATTTGCGAGATCCAGCGAATGTCACCATATGAGGCGATCTGAAACTCTTGGGGATACGGATAATTATTGCTGATCCGGCTTGCCGCAAGGGCACTGCATAAATAGACACTCCCGGAAGTCTAGGGTCGATGCCATCTTGAATCATGCTATCAAGACGCCTTTTTTCAGAATCGACTACAATATTGCCTAATCCACAGAGGCTCACCGGTTCTTTGGTTTCGTGGTCCTCTTTAATTCCCAGAATCAGATGTCCGCCAGCAGCGTTGGCAAAGGACGACACATCAAAGAGGAATTCCTTTTTTGCATCCCTGTTATCTTCTGGCAGACATTCCTTATATTCAAGCGTCCTGCCCTCGGAGACCCTGTTTTCCACCAGGTCTTGAAGATCGCTCTCTTTGACAGATTCCAGCGGTTTGCCTTCAAATACCATATCTAATCCTTCACAATGGCAAGAAGAAATATCCCTATCCCGCTTTCAGAATCTTCCCCCGGAACTTCGCATAGGTGCCGTAGTCAAGATAGAATTTGTTTTCGTCGAGTTGCGGGCGTGTCTTCGGAGCGATGTCTGCTTTGCCTTTGATATGCTCCGTCACAGTGTAAATGAATCCGTCGGAGCCCGCACCACTGCCATACGACACCATGAAAATCTTGTCGCCGGGTTTGGCGATATCGAGAATGGCCGTGAGTCCCATGGGCGATGAACCCGAATAGGTATTGCCGAGCCATGGGGTCAGCCAGCCGGTTTTGTTCTGTTCTTCGGTGAAGCCGAGCATTTTCGCCACACGCATGGGGAACTTGCCATTGGGTTGATGAAAGACGCAATGCGCGAAATCCGAGGGTTTCATCCGCGACATTTCCAAGAGCGCGCGTCCGCAACCCAAGATATGTTTAAAATAGGCCGGGTCGCCTGTGAAGCGGCCGCCATGCGACGGATAAAAGGCGTGCTCGCGGCGCCAGAAATCGGGCGTGTCAGTCATATAAGAATAGGTGTAATCAACTGTCGCGAGGACATTTTCATTTCCGAAGAGAAACGCCGCGGCTCCGGCGGAGGCGCTATATTCGAGGGCATCGCCCGGCGCGCCTTGCGAAGTATCCGCGCCGATGCCGAGGCCGTATTCGATAAGTCCGGCTTTCACGAGGCCGAAGCAAACGAACATTCCTTCGCTGCCCGCTTTGCACGCGAATTCCATATCGGCGGTGTGAATATCGGGCGTTGCGCCGAGAGCCTCGGCGACGGTCGTGCCCGTGGGTTTCACCGCATAGGGATGCGACTCGGAACCCACATAGACGGCGCCGATTTTCTTCGGGTCAATTCCTGCGCGCTTCACCGCGTGGCGTGCCGCTTCCACGGACATTGTGATGACATCCTGATCAGGCGCGGGCACGCTTTTTTCATAGAGCTGCAGGCCGCGCTTAATCGTCTCGGGATCCATGCCCCAGACTTTGGCGATTTCTTCTACTTTGATGCGGTGGCGCGGAATGTAACTACCGTAACCGATAATACCGACAACTTTGTCTTGAGCCATTCATCCTCCGGTTGCTTAAAGTATCTCATTCCGGGCGGGTCTGGAGACCCACCACGGCGATTCATTCTTCTGGAGTGACTTCAATCAGACAATTATCGAAGGGTTCCGTATTTGGTCAATAGCAAATCACCATCTTTGATGAGGCCAATTCCTGGAGCGTAGCATTTGTATTCTTTGACTCCCGGCTCCAAGGGTGTTGTCTCTTCCGTTTTCAAACAGTTCTCGAATCTGCCTGCAGGTGTTTGAAGTATTTCTCTGTCGCTCACTATTTCTGCTCTATCCATCGCCACATCGGGAGCCATCTCTTGATAATACCTGGCTCCGAGCAGGACAATCCCCGGAATCATCAAACCGGCCTTTGCGTTTTCAGCTCCAGCCTTCCAGGCACCATCATGACTGACAATCTCTCCCCCTTCATAAATATCGACATCTTCGCCGAAGTAGAAAACACTATTGGTCTGTATGCAGATTGCGAAGAAATTTCTTGAGATCTCGACCAATGTGTCATTGACCGTTTCTCTCTCTTCCACAATCCTTGTTTCAATATCCCCGACTTTCTCTGTTTGCTCCAGCACACTGATCACGAGCTTGATGGAATCGTCGTCTTCCACTCCTTCCAAAATCAATTGATAGCCGGGTTCCAAGACAAAGTATGGATTCTTTCCTATCGAAGAAAAATTGCATTCGCCCAAATTAAAGGAGTCTGTCCAAGCTAATAATTCCTTCTTATCACTCCCCTGCGCGATGCCGCTTCCAGTGAACAAACCCACGCATAGACTCGAAAGTGTTAAGATGATTTTGGGAACGAATCGCATCTTTCTCATGATCGCGTTCTCTTAGCGAGTCGGCGGTGGCGGCACATCGAGCAGAGGCGTGGCGTCGGCGCCTTTGCGGATGAGGGTCAGACCTTCATCGCCATAGCCCATAACGACCACACCATAAGGATTCACTTCGGGCGAAAGAAAGAGATGAACCTCTGCGCCATTATCACCCGCTCCGCGGAAGTGGCGGCAAGAATATTTTCCATGAGAAAGCTCGATGAGCTTCTCGCCGATGTCGCGAGGATTGTCCATCGCGTCATAATCGGGCGCTCCCGCAGGCAATGCAAGCGAAATCTCGCGCAAAGATTGACCCTCTTCCTTCACGAGGGTGCGCAAAGGAGCCTCACGTTTGTCGCGAGATGGGAAAAGGAAATCGAAAAGGATTCTCGTGTCCGTCTCGCCAAAAACGCGCACGGACGCCTGCACCCATTCGGCCTCCTGACCCATGAAAGACGCAGAACCGAGATAGACCACTTTCAGGTTCAACCGAACGGGACCCATGCTGCCGCTGACAAGCGACCAATCCGTCAATTGATATTCGGCGAACGCGCCAATGTGATTCGTGTTCAGGACGCCGCGAAGGAGAAGGCGGCGCGTCCATAGCTTTGCCTGTTCAAAGGCCGAGGGCCCAGCGAGGGTTTCCGGTACCGCTTCTTCAAGAATGATCGCCTCCGCTGTATCGCTCAGGCTCGTGTCCGGGCGGACAAGGCTGGGGTCGCCGTACATCTGACCGCACGCCGCGCTCGCGATGCAGAGGCAAAAGAGAAGCGCAAGCGCAGAGCGCAGCGCGTTTCTACCACATTCCTTTGACAAGGCCGCCATCAACTTGCAGAATTTCACCTGTGATATAGGATGCCTTCTCCGAAAGCAAAAAGGCTGCCGCCGCAGCGAATTCGTCCACATGACCGAGCCTGTGCGCTGGAATCTCTTCTTCGGACTTACGCCGAATATCTTCGACGGATTTTCCCGCTCGTGCCGCAAAGGCTTCGTCAAGCTCTTGCGTGCGTGCGGTCAAGACTCGCCCGGGTGCAATGACATTGACGCGAATGTTTTGGGATGCCACCTCGTTTGATAGCGTCTTGCAGAAGCCAACAATCGCAGGCCGCAGGGCATTTGAGAGCGTCAAATTCGGAATCGGCTGCTTCACAGTCGAAGAAGTCAACGCCAGAATCGCGCCGCCTCCGCGCTTTGTCATGTGTGGCACGCATAAGCGGCAAAGTCTCACGACGCTCAGAAAAATCGTTTCAAATCCGCGCTGCCACTGCGCATCGGTGAGCTCCAGACTCGCGCCCGCCGGTGGCCCTCCGCAATTGGTAAAGAGCAAATCCACGCCGCCGGACTTTTCCACCGTTGCCGCGACAAGACTCTGAATCTCTTCGTAATTTCCCAAGTCGGCTTGATGCGTCGTGAAAGAACTCAGGCCGTCGCGTTTCAGGTCGCTTGCCGCTTGTTCGAGATTCGTTGCACTTGAGCCGGAGAGCATGACGCGCGCACCTTCGCGCAGGAGCTCCCGTGCGACAGAAAAACCCAAACCGCGCGAAGCGGCGGTTACGAGCGCGACCTTATGTTCAAGACCAAGATTCAATCGAATGCTCTTTGCCGTCTCCTTCAGAAAACGGCTCGTATCGTAATTCGGATATTCTGCTGCGTTACTGTGCTGGAATCCACTCGAACCAGTCCTTGAAATCCTTCCCCATCCCAGCCGTTGAAATACCATTTGCCGTCTTCCTCGACGAAGATGCTGTAGGTTCCCACGGGCAGCGACATAAAGAACTCGCCCGATGAGTCCGTGCGTGTTTCGGCAACAAGGGGCATCGGAATCGTATCTTGAAGCGCATCGAATTTGCCGAACTCGCGGGAATTGAACGGCTCATGGATTCGCACGCGACGGCCCGGTGCCGGTGTAATCTTGCCGCTCGGAGAGCCGCCCACCATCGGCATGAAATTCCCTTCCCAAATCTCGACCTTCCCCGCGACCCCTTGCTCGATTGCAGCCAATGGGGAAGGACGGGGTTCGCGCCGTCCCATTCCGCAGAGTGTCAGAGCCAGCGCAGAAAAAGAGAGAAAGAAAAAAACAAGACGCGCCATGTTATTTCGGTTTGGGAAGAGACTCGGCCGGGGCCGGTTTCATCATCTCCTGCATCATGCGTTGCATATCAAGCTCCATGGCCGGCTCGCCTCGGATTTGAGATACGGCGCCCGTGGCTCCATGAGAGACCAACTCGATTTCACCATCGCTTGTTCGCACCTTCACGACGCCGAAGAGGGAGACTTCTTGATTCAGATAGATATCCGAGACTTCGCCCTCGCTCATCGTTGACCGGAGGTGCTTGCACAGGAAAGTGCCGGCGGGAACCGTCACCGTCTCGTCGCCGATGACCGCCGCAACAGGAGGTTCCGATTCCTCCGTCAGGCTATCGAAAGCGACCTTCATAAGCATCGGCGGCTGGTCGCCCAATTGCATGATGATTTTGTGTACCGACTGCTCCTGCGAGGGATCGCCGACGACCAGCGACTTCACAATCATCCGCATGGGCTCCTTGTCTTCGGAGAGCACCGTAGATTCCATTTCAAGCCACATACCTTCTTTGTCGCCCACTTTCTCGCTTCCCACGCAGGCCATTTTCCATTGAACCGCCTCGGGTTTCTCCTGCGCTTCGGTCATCTGCATGCGATAGGCCGCCCAAGCCCCCGGCTGGACTTTGGCCGTGATGCCGTAGCTTCGCAACAAGTCTCCCCACACATCGTGCGGTTTCTCCGCCGCCAGCAGCGGTACGGCTGCCCAAACGGCGAATCCGAGCCATAGTATCTTGCGCATAATCCTCCTCCCAATCCTTGCGATTTTTGGATTTCTCATCGAAGGTCGCGAATGCGAAGTTGCACGGTCTTTCGATTCATATATTCGCTCTCTTCAATGACATAGACCATTTGGAGCGTGCGCATGCCGTTGTCCACGCGATAGATATTTTCCCCCAGATTGAAGCCGATGGCGTCGAAGAGTTCTCCTCGCTGTTGGACTCGAAGCTTCAGGTGATTCGAGCCCACGATGCGCGGAGGAGCAACAACCTCGAGATTGCGTGACAGAAAGCTCGGGCGACTGTTGCTGGGGCCGAAGGGAGCAAACTTCTGCAGAGATGCGACAAGATCTCGAGTAATCTGGTCCAGGCTGATTTCCGCATCAATCCTGATTTTCGGGTAGAGATCCTCTTCCGGAATCATCTCGCGCGCGATGGCATCGAAGCGCTGGCGAAATTCCGGGATATTCGCCGCATCAATCGTCAGTCCCGCGGCATACTTGTGTCCGCCGAATTGCAGCAGGCAATCTCCGCAGGATCTCAACGCATTGAAGATATCGAATCCTTCGATGGAGCGCGCGGAGCCCTTTCCAACGTTGTCTTCGATGCTAATCATGACCGTGGGGCGATAGTAGCGGTCAATCAGACGCGATGCCACGATCCCGATGACGCCGGAATGCCAATTGTTGCGCGCGAGCACAATCGAGCGTGTCTTTTGCGGATCGAAGGTCTGTTCGATTTCGGCAATCGCTTCTTGCAGAGTCGTATTGTCAATTTCCTTTCGACGCCGGTTCTCCTGCTCCAAAACCTGCGCGATCTTGCGGGCTTCGGATTTGTCGCGAGTGACCAGAAGGCGAACGGCGCGCAGGGCGTCACCCAGGCGACCCACCGCATTGATGCGCGGCGCCAGCCCAAAAATGATATGCCCCACCTCGATCTTTCCGGGCCGTAGACTGGCGATTTCAATCAGAGACTCAATACCGACTTCCGGGCGGAAATTAATCTTGTCGAGTCCTTCTTTGACAAAGACGCGGTTCTCACCGACCAACGGCACGATGTCGGCGGCCGTGCCCAGCGCCACGAGGTCAATGTACTTGTCCAGATAATCTTCTTCGACTTTCATCGCCACCAGAATCCCCTGCGCAATCTTGAAGGCGACGCCGACTCCCGCCAAATCCTTGAAGGGATACGCACAATCGGGACGCTTGGGATCGAGCACCGCCAGAGCGTCGGGCAAATGCTCGGTCGGTTCGTGATGGTCGGAAATAATCAAATCAAGTCCGAGCTGCTGCGCCAGCCTCGCTTCGCCCGGGGAAGTAATTCCGCAATCCACGGACAAGATCAGGCCGGCACCCCGCGTGGCCGCCTCGCGGATTCCCTGCTCCGAAAGACCGTAGCCTTCGGCCTGCCGGTCGGGGATGTAGGCATGGACATTGCCGCCGAGATCGCGGAAGAAAAGGTAGAGCATGGAGACGGCCGTGATGCCGCCCACATCATAATCCCCATAGAGCGTGATTGGCTCTTTTTCTCGGAGGGCCTTGAGGATTCGCTCGGCGGCGCGATCCATGTCCTTCATCAGGAAAGGATCGTGCAGAGAGGCAATCGAGGGATTGAAGAACGCTTGCGCGGCCTCCGCCGTCACAACGCCACGATTGTGGAGGACGCGGGCAATCAGGGGAGGAACCTGTGCCTCCTGGGCCAACTTCTCAATCTGCTCGCGAGAAGCCTCTTCAGAGAGTTCCCACTTTTGTTCCATGGTTGGTTGTTTCTATTTTTAATAATCCTAACATCGCGCTTCAGGGTTTGACGGTGATTCGAGCATCCACGACCATGCAACGCTCGCGCTCCGGGAAGGCCATGAAGGGATTCATGTCCATTTCTCGAATGATCGGGAATTCCGTGATGAGCTGCGAGAGCCGTCCTAACATTTCGACAATCGTTTCCATGTGAATGGATGGTTCGCCCCGAACGCCTTCTAAAATCGGGTAACCGCGCAGATTCCGCAGCATCTCCACGGCTCCCTCATCCGATAGAGGCACCATATGAAAGGTGGTGTCTTTCAGGATTTCGACATAGATGCCGCCCAGCCCCACCATGATGAGTGGGCCGAAGAGTGGGTCGAAGGTGGAGCCCATCACCATCTCGCGGCCACCTTCCACCATCCGCTGAATCAGAACGCCCCAGTCGGTCATGGGTTCGGGCAATCGCTGTACGCGCTCTTTGATCTTGGCATAGGCACCCAAGAGCTCGCGCTCGCTGCGCAGGTCAAGAAGGACTCCACCCACATCAGACTTATGAATGATTTGAGGAGAGGCCACTTTCATCGCGACGGGATAGCCGATGGATTCCCCGGCACGGCCCAAGTTCTTGGGGTCGGTCACATAGACCGTAGGAGCCAGGGGGAATCCGTAGGCCTCGAGCACCATTCGCACTTCCGTACCGGTCAATCGTTCTCGCCCTTCGAGAATCGCTTTGTCGAAGACTTTGGCCACCTGCGTCTTGTTGACATCGTCAAAATGGCGCACAATTCCTTCGGGACGATTCCGGATATCGCGATACCGATTCATGGCTGCCAAAGCACGCGCCGCCGCTTCCGGGAAGCTATAAACAGGCATGTTGGCATCGCGCAGAATTCGGATCCCCGAGAGTTCATCATCACGCCCCATGAAACAGCCGAGGACAGGTTTGCCGACCTCGCGCCGTTCGGAAGTGATTTCGACAACAGCCCGTGCGACCAATCGTGCGTCAATGGTGATGGGCTGCACAAAGAGCACAATGACGGCATCCACGCCTTCATCTTCGAGAATCGTATTGAGCACTTGGCGATAGCTTTCATGATCCGCGCTGGCAATCATATCGAGGGGATTTGCCAATGTGGCTTCCGCCGCCAAATGCTCTCGCAGGAATGCCACCGTTTTCTCGCTGAAGGTCGCCACCTGCAGACCCAGCCTCGCGACGGCGTCCGTGGCCAAAATCGCCGGCCCGCCCCCATTGGAGATAATGGCGACACGATTTCCGCGCGGAATGGGCTGATATGCAAAGGCTTGAGCATAATCGAAAAGTTCTTCGACCGTGTCCACGCGCAGAACGCCCGCCGCATCGAAGAGAGCGTCGGCGGCCACATCCATTCCGGCAAGACTTGCCGTATGACTGGTCGCGGCTCGAGCGCCCGCGGCGGAGCGACCCGACTTCACGGCGATGATC
>JAZDIW010000136.1:0-7039 GCA_043804575.1 bacterium | reverse complement strand
ACTTCGTCCGAAGACTCAAGAGAAAGCGCCATTTTCCCGCGCAAATTGTCAGACCGTCAATCGGATTCGGTTCGTCATGAATGACGCGACGCACGCCCTCGGTCGCTTCGTCGCGCGTGCATTGCCCTGAAGTCACGACACGATAGTCAGCGGGCAGAACAACCTCCGCTTGAAACGAGGCAAGATCCCGCGGAATCCGGGGATAATAGACGGCCTCGGGAGAGAGATAAACACCTTCTTTCCCGATGAAGGCGTTGACCTCTGTGGCAATTCTGTCATGGCTGAAACCCGAAAGACCTGCCGTGTCAAAGGCTGTCCCCGACCATCGAATCACATACTCGCCTGTCGTTTGCCCTCCGGATGTGGGGAGAGGCACGGCCCAGACCGAAGCCCAGAAGCTGGCGTCGCGCGGGTCATCCCGGACGCCAAAAAGAGCCGCACTCGCCGGAAGATACTCGGCGTAAGTTGTCGCACCACCCACCTGGATGGCCGTGATTTTGTAGGCTTTCCCGATAAGGACATGGAATGGGCCGCTGATTTCCTCTACACGAATTTCGTCGCGCCCCTCGAGACTGTGATTTTCCAAATCGAGCTCAAAAACAAGGGAATGATGCGTTATGTGAGCCGCTTGGACTTGTGCACCAACGAAAAGGCAACAAACAAGCAGCACGAGAATGCGATGCGAGAATCTAAGGCTGAGCGCTTTCCTCGTCCTCTGGGGAACGAGGCAAATCATTTTCGGTTTCATCGGCTCCAAAATAGAAAAACCTCTCCATGAGTTTGATGTAATCGCTGAAGGGTTGCCCTTCGGGCGTTCGCTCCCGGATGCGCTCCAAGGCATTGAATTTGGAATCCAGGTCGTCCGCGTAATGCAGAGCAAGGGCTTCCAGCATCATGGGTTTCACCGGCGAACCCATCGCACCTTCGCCTTGATGCGAGAGAATGAGATGCAAGAGCTGTCGCCGCGTCTCTTCGGGAAATCCCTCTATCTGTTTGATTCTTTCCTCAACCAAAAGCGCGCCCAGCGTGATGTGTCCCAAAAGGCGCCCTTCGATAGAATAATCAATTCCTGCCTCTATTTCAAGCTCGGCAATCTTGCCAACATCATGCAAGAGCGCGCCCGCCAGAAGCAAATCCCGATTAAGCCGCTTGTAGTACTGGGCAAGAAGGTCGCAAAGATGCGCCAGAGACAAGGTGTGCTCGGCCAGGCCTCCCACATAGGCGTGATGCCAGAGCTTTCCGCCGGGAGCTTCGGCGAATGCCTTCCAGATTTCCTCATCGTCGAAGATGGTTCGTAGAAGCTCTTGCAGCGGCCCTTCCGACAGGCTGGCAATCATCTCGCGCAGGTCGCTCCGCATCTCCTCCGACGAGCGCTCGCTGTGCGGCAAGAATGCTCGCGGCTCCGGCGCTTCATCTTCCGGCGTCACCACTCTCGCCTTCTGCACTTGAAAGCGCGCCACGCCCTGCCAGTGGCCTATCGTGCCTTGAACTTTGACGACTTGCCCGATTTGCGCAGACTCTCGAAACTCGCGGAAATTGTCCCAGTATTGCGCTTCGATTCGGCCCGTCGCATCCTGCAATTCGAGCACGAGGAAAGGCGCGCCGTCTTTCTTCGTTCGCACTTCAAGACGGCTCAAAAGATAAAAGCCAGTGACAATTTTGTCACCGGCGGGAAGATTGCGAAGCTCAGAAACAGGAAGCGAAACTCTAGAACTTTCAGCCATAATTTCAAAAGATCAGCGATTAACTCGTCGATCGAGGGCTTTGACTCATGCGCGCGACCAGTTTTTCGACCTCGCGAATAAGCTTGTCAAAAGACGGACAATTCCGGCGGGCCATTTCAATGTCCATCTTCGCAGCCAACGCAGCCTGATCATCTGTTTCCAAGTATCTCCTTCCACTTTCCATATTCTTGGTTAGATGTTCTTTGCCGCTCCGAATGTCTTCGGGATTGGGATGATTATTCGCATCCTGCCTAATTCCCCTTTCGCCTCGCAAAGACTCTTTTGCGCCGAGAAACCAACATTCAAGCTCTTTCTTAGCAAGAACAACAGCAACAGGCAAATGCGTCATTGAGCCAGCTTTTGAAAGAAGCTCGGGTCCCAAAACACAGACTGGATCATCATCTGAATCACATAGGAACAATATAGCCTCGGCACCCGCTCGCGTCCGTTGAGCCAACTCAATAGTGCGCCTCAACTCACTTTCATCTTTTATCTTGGTTCGTGACAAGTAGACCGGTTTTGCCACAATGTCATCAAATACATTCATTCTCTCCCGCAAAATGCGCCTTAGCAGGAGAGGAACCGTCTGCACCTCTGATTTCTTACCTTCTACAACCGCTACAATCTTTCCACTCATTCGCCGCCTTGTTCGCTCAGGTCGAGCCTCCCAAATAGACTGAAGTTCTTCGTCATTTCGTTCACCATTTTCTCATCAGCATCCAACTCGTTCATTCGAAGCAATTCGCCGGGTGTATATAGTTTGTCACGTATTATGGATCGTCCCGATTCCGATACCGAGGATAGAAATGTATATCCATCTTTCATACCAACGACTCTGATCTGCTCGTCAGTAATGTCTTTGTTGTCAAGAATGTCGGGACTGTGAGTCGTGATGAGCATTTGCCTATTATGCGAGGCATCCTGAAGGACTTGGAGAATCACTTCCGCGGCCGCCGGGTGAATCGTGGCCTCGGGCTCTTCGATCGCGATCAGGGAATGCCTGCCAAGCTGATAAGCGGCCAAAAGCAAAGCGAGAGCACGAAGCGAACCATCCGACATGTGAACTGCTTCCATAGAATAATGCATTCCCCCTCCCACATTCTGCAAGAACATCAAAGTCTGAAGTAAATCCGCATCTTCTATGGAGGCGCCTGGGCGCTTGGAAGCGAATTGGGCAAAAGAAATTGAATCGGTCCCGTAAGAAATATGCGATAGTAGCCTATTAATCCGATGCCACAATTGGCCTGGTTGCTCTCCATTCTCGATTAACCTGCGAAGCACGGCAACGGCGTTGCTTCCGTCTCGTGCAAGGAAATCCCCCGGTTCACTCCTACGAAATTCTCGCAGTCGTTCTGGGACGATAGAATAGAATCGCATTGTAGTCAAAAAATTGTAAACAGGCTGGAATTCCTTAATAGCGGATACGACCGTAAGAGCAAGACGCTCAGGAGAAACTGCCGGTCGGATACCGGGAACAGGCGTGGTGAACTCGCCGCCTTGAACTTCAAAGGTGTGACTTCCATCGGCAGATTGCACTGAACACCGCTCTCTCAATATCCTGACTGCTGGCGTGTCATTCAATTCCTCAACTAATTCAAAGGCGTAATCAGCCTGAATATCGCTCTCCAAATCCAAAACAAGACGAAAACCCATGCTTTTTGATTCTGGAGGTGCAAACCATCTGGTTCGCGTCCACCAGAAACCGCCTCGCTTCTGCAAGGCGCTCGAAATTGACTCAGACAAGCAGTCCTTGACGAACGCCAGGGCATCAACGAAATTGCTCTTCCCCGTTCCGTTCGGCCCCACCAAAACAGTAAGAGGCTCGAGGGTCACCCAAGCCTTCGCCAGACTTCTGTAATTCTGGACATGAACTTGCCGAATACGCGGAATCACATCTATCCCAACAGTTTTTGCAGCAACAAAAACGAAAAGGTGTTCGAGCCTGAAAACACCTTTTCTAATATACTAAAAAACGCTTGTGAAAGCAATGAGAGTCTAAAACCGGTAGCTGAGCGTAAGGAGGAGGTTGTTCAGAGTAATGTCCTCTGTCAGATTATCGGACCTTCGCTTCCACCAGCTATGCATGAAACTGGCATCTAAGAGGACGCTCCGGTCGAGCAAGACGCCGAGCCCCAGACCGAGGATTTTTCGGTCAGCACCCGAGGGCGCGTTCTTTTCATTGGCGGGTTCCAGCCCGAAGCCGAGCCGTGTCCGCATCCCGTAAAAGGGAATCAGGTACTCGCCCCCGAAGTGAATCCCGGTGGTCGGGCGATAGGTGTCGCGGATATAGAGATTCGCGCGAGAACGATTGTAGGCAATCGTGTCGCCTTCGATAACCACCCAAGCCTGCGAAGGGTCGGAGCGATATTCCACCTGCGTCCAGTCTTTATAGTCAATGTCCGCCGCCAGCAGCCATCGCCCGGGACTGAGCGAGAAACCCCACCTCAGTATCCAGGGGGAACGAATGCGATAGTCCCAATAGCCGGCGTCGGATTCACCTTCCGAGGCCCAAGACCATTCCTCTTGAGCCTTGTAAGTTATGGGTGTGCCAATTGTGAAACCCATGCGCGCCCAGCGTCCAAACTTGGCAAGTCCCCCCGCAATGGCTCCCCAGCCACTGAGGTCCGTCGAAATAAGGCGTTCATCCGAAGTGAGCCAACCGCCGGCCCAGTATTTCTCGCTGACCGACAACTCATCTTGACCTGTCCAGTAGCAGAGGGCAAGCCCGAGAGAGACATTCGGAGAGACATCCATGGCTCCCGCGAAATTCCAGAAGCCGAGCCGCCCGGTCTCCAATTCATTCCATGACTGTGTCTCCCCATCCACTAACACGCCCGAATCGTCACGGAAATTCGCCCGCGCCCCGTAATCTACCACTTGGTTATAGCCAATGGCGAATGAAAGCGCGCCCTGATAAACGGGCACGGGGAAGACCATGCCGAGATTGTTCAGCCGCGTGAAATTGCTTGAGGCATCGAGCGGCGTCATGTAGAAGCGTGTGGAATTGGAGTAGCCGGTTTGCAGGAGCGATCCCTGCAATTCAATGCGTTTGATTTGCGCAAGACCTGCCGGATTCCAGTAGGTCGCCGTGAAATCATCGGCAACTCCCGTGTAAGCACCACCAAGACCCATAGCGCGGCTGCCGGGACCATGATGAAGGCCGAGGGTCAAAACGGGCGTGTCCGGTGCGGATTGCGCAAAGACCGAGAAACAGAACACCGGAACAGCCAAGAGTGCCAAAAGCGCTGTCATGATAAATCTCCCTTATCGTCTCTTTCGCCCGAAATCGCGCTGTTGCTTGTCATCCTTCTTGGTACTCTCTTTGGAGGGACGCGACGGAGTCGAACTGCCACCATGAGGCGCTACATGGGCAGGAGGCGGACTCGCGGGCGGGGGCTCAACAGAGGGAGAGCCTCCTCCACCGGTATTATCACGGCGACCAAAAGGTCGTTTCGACGGGGGCTCGCCGGGCGTGCCTGTCCCAGGACGATACCCATACCAGTAGTCATAATACCCCGAATACCACCACGGATTGCCGTAGTAATCCTCCCAGCCGTAGTAGCCCGAGTAATAGGGCGGACTGTAGTTGTAGAAATCAAAGCCCCAGCGCGTCATGGTCCTGGGGCGACCCCAATAGTCCCAGCGGTCGTAGTAATCGTAGCCGCCCGGATAACTTTCGCCAAGACGCTCTTCTTCCGTCAGTGTCGTATCAATTGCAGAAGAATCGTATCGGTCATAGAGGGTTTCTGACGAAATTGCTTCGGGCGTCCCATTGACTGTGGGGCGGTAAAACTGCGTGTAGCAGCCCCCCACGAAGAGCCACACCGCTATGGCGGCAAACGCCCATGGAAAATACCGTTTCGCAAACATGATTTCCTCCTATTCGAGGAGCTTGGTCATAATCGCTTTTTGGACATGAAGCCGATTTTCGGCTTGGTCGAAAACCACGCTTTGCGGGCCGTCCATCACTTCATCTGTGATTTCGCGCCCGCGCTCGGCGGGCAGGCAGTGCATCACGATGGCGCCCTTATCTGCCCGCGAAAGAAGAGCCGAATTTATCTGAAATTTCTCCAGCCGCCGCTTCTGCTCTTCAAACTTGTCTTTTTGCCCCATCGAGGCCCAGACATCGGTATAGAGGACATGAGCACCTCGGGCGGCCTTCAAGGGATCATGTTCGATGCTAATTTCCGAACGCCCCGCCGCCTGCGCCTTTTTCAAGATCTTAGCGTCCGGCAGGGTCTCGGGGCTGGTCGCCACCACTAATTGGATAGACAAAAGCGACGCAAGGTTTAACCACGAATTCGCCACATTGTTGCCGTCGCCCAGCCAGACAATCTTGAAATCTTCCGGCCGGCCGAGCTTCTCCTGCACCGTAAAGATGTCGGACATCACCTGACAGGGGTGCAGCAGGTCAGTAAGCCCATTAATTACAGGCACATCCGCATGCTTGGCGAGCTGGACTACATCCTCGTGGTTGAAAGTGCGAATCATGATCATCCCGAGGTAGCGTGACAACACCTTCGCCGCGTCATGGATGGTCTCGCGCTTGCCCAGCTCGATCTCCTGCTGGGTGATGTAGATGGGGCTGCCTCCAAGCTGCGAAATCCCAACCTCGAAGGAGATTCGCGTGCGCAGGCTGGGTTTGTGAAAGATCAAACCGACCGACTTACCGCGCAGAGGTTGCGGGGCCGCTCGGTCGTGCTGCAACTCCTTTAACTCCTTAGCAAGTGCTAAAGTTTCAAGGATTTCCTCGCGTGAAAAGTCTATTTCGGACACAAAATTGCGTTTCATGCGTGACCTGCCTAATCTTACCATTACTGCCTGCAGAAGTCCTTCCTCAGCTGCGAACTTGATAGCTTCTGGAGATGCCTCTACAGCGTATCTCAAAAATGCAAAGGGAAATTTCGCCGCGGCACGTGTCTCACGTACCCGGCCAACCTCAATACTGTTACGAAAGCATATCTATTCAAAAGCCAGCCTAATTAAAGAACACTTTCATAAGTCTGGTGTTAATTAAAGAAAATCGCCATTTGCTTTAATTAGTAATGTAACCATCTGTTCTTATTAATATTAGATTAGACCTTTTCGATGGGTTGAAAACCGCGCTCTAATGACTCAGCTTCTCCTCCACCGACCGTATCTTTTCCTCCATATCCACAGGCTTGTCGCGGCGGTCGTCAATTTTGATGACGGTGCTGACGCGCTTGGCGCCAGCCGCGAAGACGGCTTCGTGCATTTTTTGGGCGACCTCAAGACAGATGCCGAGATCACCCTGAATCGTGGTGAACATAGGGTCGAGGCGGAATTTGACGCGG
>JAZDIW010000135.1:0-2530 GCA_043804575.1 bacterium | reverse complement strand
TCCATCGCGCGCCAGACCACGGGAAGGGTCTGCGCGCAAAGGTCCTCATAGAAGCTCCGTCCAAGAAGCGCCGTCTCCGCCTTTCCCACGAGTCGGCAGTAGGCGGGATTGACAGCCAAATAATCCCCTCTCAGATTGAGCACCACGATGCCATCTGCCGCAGTCTCCATGGCTTTTTGCCAGAGGCGAGCCGATGGACAGGATTCAAGCTCAACGAAGTCTTCTCTGTCAGGCACCACGAACCTCCGTCTTCCTGCAGGCGCTTAGGACTTTTTCGATACGCGACACGAGGTCCGTGTAGAGAAAGGGCTTGGTTAGATAGTCCACGGCACCCGCTTCAAATCCTTCGAAGCGGTCCCCTCCATGCCCCTTGGCCGTGAGGAAGATAATGGGCATCCGGCCGATGTCGGGATGCCGGAGCAACGCTCGCGCCAGCTCATACCCGTTCACCTCGGGCATCATGACATCTAAAATGGCCACATCCGGACGCTCCCGGCGAGCGATCTCCACGGCGTCTGCGGGTCGAGTCGTCGTAATCACACGATACCCGTGTTCCGACAAATTGAACTCGAGAAGTTCCACATAACGCTCATCATCATCCACAATAAGTACGCAAGCGTTCATTCGGTTCGCTCCTCTGTAGAAGGTTGTTTGTGCTTGACCGAAAGGGCGACGGCCTGGGCGTAACTCTCGCAACCGGGTGCCTCCGCCAATTCCATAATTTGCAGCACATCGTCAATCAGCTCCGGAGTAATTTCCTTCTTTCCCGTGATCGACAGCGCCATGACCTGTTCCAAGATGCCGAGCAAATCCTCCAAGGATCCATCGGCGCGCTTGATAAGATAGAGGAAGAGGTCGCGTGCGATGGGAAGGCCGCCCTGACGGCGAGAAAGAATCTCCACTCTCGCTTCGAGGGAATAGGACCCGATGAAACCGATGATCCCCTCTTCCATGGCTGCCTTCAGCTTCGGCAAGAGCAGCGGCATCGTGCGAGGATCCGCGCGACAGGCCATGGCAAGCCACCTCCCGTTGCGCGCCAGTGCACGGTAGGTCTCATACAATTCGTCCTGAGCCCAGGAACGCTCGAAAAGATCATCCGCATCATCCACCAAGAGCAAGTCCAGCTCTCGATAGAAATAACGAAACAGATTCACCCGATTCTCTCTGAGAGCCTCGAAATACTCGGTGCAAAAGCGACGCCCTGTCGTAAAGATAAATCGTCGCTCGGGCAGATGCGTCGCCACGAAATTCGCCATCGCCATCAGCAGGTGGCTCTTTCCCACCCCTTTCTGGCCAAAACAGACAAAAGGATTCGCGCTCTCCTCGGCCTTGTCTTGGGCAATGAGTCGTGCCACGGAGAGAGCGAATTCATTGCTCGTATCCCGAACAAAGGTGTCAAAAGCCCGATCTCTCTCCAGCGCCAAACTTCGAGCCATTTGAAGATACCGATCCGCTCCCAATTGGTCACGACGACGCAGCAGAAAATCGGGCGCCTCCCTACCCAGAGTTGGATTTCCTTCCTGCGGTGGCGGCGGCCCATAATGAATGTAAAGGGCGCCTTCAATCGCCTCTCGATCGGAAACAAACGGGATGATCTCAAAATCGGTGACCCGTTTTAGGGAAATCATCGCCTCGGTACTGAGCGGGTCCATCATCACGACGGCCAGGGCATTGCCCGTCCGGCGAATGGGAAGCAGGCCGTATCGGTGAGCCACCGCCGCGGGCACATGATAAATCGCCTCCCGGTCGATCTCGACCTCCTCCAAGCGAAGATACCGATAATGAAACGCATCGCACAGAAAGGCCAACATCTCGTCTTCACTTAAGAACCCCAAGGCGACCAAATGCTCTTCCATCTCCCCCCCCTCGTTCCACTGCTTCTGCTGAGCCGCCTCCAGTTGTTCTCTCGTGATGACTCCTTTGGCCAGAAGTCGTTCACCGACAGAAATGGGCGAAACGATGTCCATTATACCTCATTTCCTCTTGTGCAAAACAAGGACTGCCGCACGACGGACATTCTCCTCCCTACGGATTCGTCCCCATAGTGTCCGCTTCGAGTAGACGCGAGCCGGAAGTTTGAATCCCACGCAACGCCAATTCCATGTCATTCGGATTCGTTGCGGTCTCCATGGCCACTTCCATCGAAATCACCCCTCGCCGAACCAATTTCAAAATGGACTGGTCGAAGCTCTGCATCCCGTGTACCCCGTGATCATCCTCGATGAGCCCGCCGACGAGTGACATTTTGTCCGGATCCTCCAGACATTCTCTCACCGCCGCCGTGTTGAGGAGGACTTCCACCACCGGAACCCGTCCCGGTTTGTCGCACCGTGGCACAAGGCGCTGCGAAAGAATCGCCTGCAAGGTTCCCCCGAGCATGGCTCGAATTTGCCCTTGTTCATGCAGAGCAAAGAAGGAAATCATTCGGTTGACGGCCTCCATGGCATTCAAGGTGTGCAGCGTCGTCAGGACCAAGTGCCCCGTTTCGGCGGCGGAAAGGGCGATGATCATGGTATCCGGATCTCGGATC
>JAZDIW010000134.1:0-6490 GCA_043804575.1 bacterium | reverse complement strand
CCCCCCTCTTGATGGACGAGTTCCCCGAAGCCAGCCCCACCAAGACTCAAAGACGAATTCATCACCTCCGCGACCGTCGATCCATAGAGCCACAGCACCGCTTGTGCAGGGCTTCGCGAATCCACGGTCACCGTACAAGCTGAAATCGCACAGTAGACCGCATGCTTCAGCCCAATCCCGCGAGGCACCAGATTCTCACTCTGGCAGTAGATGGAGTTGTTCTCGATGGACAAGGAGTGACAAATGGACTCGCCAAAAATTCCCGTCGTGAAGCCGGGTCCGCGAATGTCAATCGTGTTATTGGAGATCTCCCCATCCTGAATGGTATTGATATAGATTCCATTCGTCGAAGGAAAATCGGGAAGCATGTCCGGGAATTGCACGTCAATCCTATTCTGGATGATGAGACTGCCATCAGCGCCAACCAAATAAATGGCCGCCTCTCCCCCGCCCCTCTTGTAAATTCCGCAATCGCGAATCTCCACGCAAGCACTGTAAGCGCAGATCGCAGCCCATGATGCCCAGAGCTCACAGTTCTGCACATAGAGTGCGCGCCCGTTGGACGTCAACGCGTTCCTTGGGAACTTATCCTGCGAGACTTGGATGTGCCGAAGAGTGTCCGGCGTGGCCGCTGCGCCTTCAAAACGAAAACCCTCGGCGTTCGACACCGCCTCGATGAAAATGGGGCTGTCCTGGCTGGCCCTCGTCACCATTCTCCCGAAAACAATGATCGCCGGTGGCCATAGGATTTGAATCTTGACCTTTCCGTGGATAATCAAAGACGAGCCGGCGGGGATCCAACTCGGACCGTCAATAACATAGACAACATAGCCCGTATCGGGTCGCTGAACATCGGGCGGCGGCCATTCTCCGGAGAGTCTGCCCGAGATGCGGATTTCGGAATACGTCGAACCTGCCCATAGGAGGCAAATTGCCGCGGCAAATAAGAGACGCGCGAGCTTTTTCATGCTTCCTCCAGGGCCTTGAGTGGACTTCTTTCTTCCTGATTATAATTTACATAGCGGCGCGATGGATGTCAATACTTTTCTCTTAGTCAGCGAGATTTTCTTTCCGCTCAATCTTTCTTGATTTGCTTTAACTTGCTGAGTATCTCATCGTTCTCGGGGAAACGGCCTGTTTGCTTCCTTGAGAAAAGGAGGCGTCCGTCGGCTTTGACTTCAAAGGCCCCGCCGCTCGATTCGACGAGCTCGACATCGGCAAAGCCATTCCGCTTCAGAAACTCGACCAGACTGGTCGCCTGCGGAAGGTAGTTTCAAGGAACGCAATATTCGATGGTGATGCGCATGGGAAACCTCGCAAAACTATGTGTTGACTGCCAAGGACTATGAAACTCCGATGACAAATTTCGTTGGGCGGCTGCGGAGAACTTGCAGGATGCCTTGCACGATTTCGCGCTGGCTGAGTCTTCGCGGGCCGCGAACGGTCGGGGTGTGGCCGAGATACATTTCCGTGACAACGACTTTCTCTTCCTCGAGCTCTCGGCGAAGTGCCCGCAGGTAGATTTGGAGAGCCGCACGGCTGGCCGCGTAGGCGGCGGGCTGTTTGTCGAGCGCGAGCGCGGCGGCACCACAGATAACAACGGCATGTCCTCGCCCAACTCGCTTGAAAATGGGAAGCGCCAGGGAGAAGCAATTGACGAAACCATAGAAATTCTGGCCCATGATACGCACGAGCTGCGCCCCGCTGAAATCCTCGCTTCCTTCGTCCGGCTCGATGCCGACATTGTAAATCAGAGAGTCTAAACGCAGCGTCCATTCGATGATTTTCTCAAAGGCTCGGATGACCGCTTTTCCATCGGTGACACTGGCGACGAGAGGAAGCATCGAGGCCTTGTCCCAGCTTGTATCGGATAGCATTTCTTGCAGTCGTTCCTTCGTGCGGAAGAAGAGAATGACTCGCTGGTTCTGTCGAATCAGTTCACTCGTGATAGCGAGCATGGCCGGGGATGCACCGGCAATTAAAGTGGTCGGCGGCTCGTCTTTTGGAAGAGTCTTCATCAGAAATTCCAACTCAGAGAGAGCGCAGTTTCAACGCGCGCTTTGCTCCCAGTCTGGCATATCTTAGCCATTCGACCTTCCATCAGGAAATTCTCGACCAGCTCCAGGACGGCTCGAACGCCATACCCGTCAGTTTGTTCCAGTTGCCCGCCCAAGAGCGGAAAAGAGCCGGAGGAACTTGAGAAGGGCGCATAGATGTCGCCGCCCACATTCTCGCCGTCCGGATTTGCGCCATGATTGTGGCGCTGGTAGGTGACCGCGAATTGCACGGGATAGAAAGTCGCGCGCACTTCGCCCGTGAGCAGCTCGGAATTGGGCTCGAGCGTATAGCCGAGTGGTGAAGTCCAATGCGTATAGGTGTTGACGGAAAAGACATGCGAATAGACGAAGGGCCTTATGCGCGTCCATTCCGCGCGAGCATCGAGAAATCGCCAAAGGGTTGGTGCCATATGAAGGCCGAGCATGAAGGCGGATTTGTTGCGAGCGTCGTCCGTGAAGAGTTTATCCACAACTATGTCATCCAATAAGAATTCGCCATAGGTCAAAAGTCCTCGCACGGGCCGCCAACTTGCATCGAAGGCGAGCAGAAGATTGTCTTTGTCATCCTGGGCATGTTGCACGGAATAGAGAAAGGAGACTGGCGTGAAGTAGGCCAGTTCCACGCCACGGTCACCGTAAATGACACCCTGCGAAAAACCCAGAAGCAAATTTGAGCGCGGACGCAACTCAAAACGCTGTGCCGTGAGAAATTTGCGGGCATCTATGATGCGCAAGCGCCCGTCGGGAAGCGCATAGAGAGTATCTACGGGAGCGTTCGTCGCTTTCAAGATGCCGTGAAGGAAAGTGTAGTGCAAAGCAAGGTCGCGCTTGCCGCGAAAGACCGCGTCCAGGCGCGCATAATCCAAGGGCGGGCCTTGGGAGGACAGGAAAAGCTGTCCGAACTGCCCCGGGCCCCACGCATGACGCCCTCGTCCTAACGAGAGCGAAGCGTTGCGACCATACCATTGCACAAACGACTCGGAGATATCATACGAAATGCTCTTGGTTCGATCCTTCAAATCCACATACGCCCAGCGATCCTCATAGAGCTGGTCTCGCGCAACATAGAGGCCGCGACCGGACTCGCCATGATCCCGAAAATCCACCATGAAATGAATCTTCTTGCTGATGCCTCCCTCGAGTCGAAATCCGGCCGTGCTCCGGCGAATACCGCGAGCGCTTGTCTCCGTCCATATCCCTTCAATGCCATAGACGGGCTGGTAAGTCAACACGAACTTGTCTTCAAGGCGAATGGCGGCAAAATGGTGATTCGTAGCATAGAGCCAGCGAAGGGCTCGGCGCTTGCTTAATCCCGTGCCGTCTGTGAAATGACTCCAGCCACTCTCAAAGGGCTTCTCGATTCGGCCTTCGGCAAGGAAGTGCCGGGCGTGTCCTTCGCTGCAGAAACGGCGACCTTCTCGATCAGAAAGATGGTCACCTGCCAAAGAATCAAAATGAAATTGAAAGTAGGGTCGGATGCGTGATTGCAGAGGAATATCGCCTCGGGTCTGGCAGCGGTCGAGATAGTCATAGAAGCGGTGGCTCGTGAGCGGATAATCAAAGAAAAGGGGAGGTGACCTATCCGGGCGCACTTGCGCTTCCGCGGGATGGAGAGCGGACAATCCCAAGATGCCCACAAGGAGAAATACCCATCCCATTTTGCAGGACTGTGGCAGCCGGGCTGGAGGATAGCCCATTCTGACGAGTTCGCGAGAATTCTTCATAAGTTCTGGACAAATATACGATTCAAGGTGGCCAATCGCAAGCTGAGTCGAAGGCGCCAAAGGACATGACTAAGGCAAAAGGCATAGCGATTGCATGTCGAAATGTGCGGGCAATCCGCCTTGACATTATGCCTTGTAACATATATATTAGCATAATTGAATCCTGGAAATCAAGCAGGAAGGAATCGCCATGAAGAAGTCTCTTTTGGCCGGCTTGGCGTTAGGCCTGGCCGCATTGATTTTGGCCGTCAGTTGCAGCAAGAAGTCCACGGACAGCGGAGAAGAACTCCCAGCCGCGACCATCACTGTAATCGCCCCTAATGGCGGGGAGACATGGACCAGTGGACAGACCCACTCGATCACATGGACTTCGTCAAATCTCGGTGGAGGCGCAAGGATCCAGTATAACGGCAATTGGCCATCCGGTACCTGGGAGACAATTGTCGACAGCACGGCTGACAATGGTTCGTACTCATGGCTCGTGACCAATCCGTCAACACACGCGGCACGGATACGCATCAGCGGCGTGACCAATCCCTCAGTGAGCGACACCTCAAACGATAACTTCAGTATTGTTGCCGCGTGGACAGTCATGATGTATGGCGCCGGCAACAACAACTTGGATGTCTCCAATAACAACACATCTTACATTATCCAAGATGTGCAGGACATGGAGAAGGTTGGCAGCCAACCCGGCATGGACATCATTGCTATGGTGGCATCGCAGCGAACGGGCGGCCGGGCGAAGTATTATAGGGTGGAATACCATCCCAATGAAAATCCCGACGAAATCAGTTCTCCGATGCTTCAGGACTTGGGCTCAAAAGACATGTCGGACCCCGCCACGCTGAAGGATTTCATCAACTTCTGCAAGGCAAATTATCCTGCAAACCGCTACCTGCTTGTGATTGATGACCATGGTGCGGGGTGGCCGGGGAGTTGCACCGATGAGTTGAATGGCGGCGGAGGCGAACTCACGATGCCGGAGCTGAAAAACGCCATTGCACAATCGAATCTGCAGCAGGTGGACATCGTAACCTTCCATGCGTGCCTCATGGCGATGGTGGAGGTCGGCTATGAGTTGCGAAATGTGGCCAGCTACATGACCGCTTCTCAGTTTACAATGCCCATGCAGAATGTGCTGGGAGCGGATTTGTGGCTGGCATGGGTGAAAGACAATTTGGGCGCTTCACCGTCAGATTTGGCGCAGAAAATCGCGGAGAAAGTGAGTCAAGCAGCGCAGAATAAGCAGAAGACTTGCCATTATGCGATGATTGACCTTTCCCAAATGAACAATCTGGGTGCAAGGATTGGAACCTGGGGCAATTACTTGGTTACGGAGACGGGCAACTATTGGAACGAGGTCGTTCATGCCTGGGGGCAAACGCACTTCACTCAATATGACAATCCCGCCTATGTGGATTTGCGGGAGTTCGCCAACAAGGTGAAGCTCGAGGAGCATCTGGCACAGATTAACCTCATTCGAAATGGAGCCGACTCCGTCATCGCCGCCGTGAATGCGGCCGTGCCTTATACGAATGTCTATGTGAAACCGGGCGACCCCAATGTGCCGCGTGGCGGACTCAATATTCACTTCCCGTATCAGATGCAGGACTTCGACTCGGCAAACTATGTTACCAATGAGTTCCGTGCAACAAACTGGCACGCATTTCTTTCGACTTTCTTGCGCAGCTCGGGGACGAGTGGAACTCCGGGGATTTCCGTCAATCCGACATCGCTGCCCTTCGGTCAAGTCACCGTGGGAGGCTCTTCGACTCTACAGTTGAATGTGTCGAATACGGGCGATGCGAATCTTGTAGTCTCTCAGGTCGCCTGTCCACAGGGCTTTTCAACGGACTTCCCCGGAACCGCAACACTCGGACCCGGAGAGCAAGGCCAGCTAAATGTCACCTTTTCGCCCGCAGCTCAGCAGGCTTACTCGGGCAATCTCCAGATTGCCAGCAATGCGCCCACCAGCCCGACGGTCGTGCCGGTTTCCGGTCAAGGAGTGACGGGGCAAGTGAGTTGCCCGACGCAGTGTGCTCAGGCGGCCGCCTATACGGTCGGGCAGACGATAAGCCAATGCCAATTCTCGCAGGTGGGCGAGTGGCACTGGTTCCGCACGACGCTAAACATCGGCACCTACCGTTTTCAGCTCGGCAACTTCCCCGCAGGCGCAGACTATGATCTGCTCACATACATGCAATGTGCCGACGCCCCCAACAACTATACTGAATGCAGCGGCCAGTCTGAAAATCCTCCAACAGAAGATTTCCAATGCACTGTGACGGGCGGCGCCGTGCAACTATTTATCGGCATCCGCTGTTATCAGGGACCGGTTGGCGGCTACACTTTCATCGTCTCACAGATCGGCTTCGCACCGGAAGAAGGAACGCCAAGGATTGCTGCCCAGTAATGGCGCCCTTTGGCCGGGCGCATGACACATACGCCGCGGCGAGGATAATTGTAGGGCGCGGGTCTCCTGACCCACCGCCGCTACGCATGGGGTAAGTTCATTGCGCCGGCGAGTTCATTGGGACAATGAAGCCCCCGACCGAGTTGGTCGGGGGCTTTGATTTTGGGCAAGGCTCTCGGTTCTGCGAAGTTATTGAATAATACACAAAGCGAGACTCGGACACTGATATTGAGGCAAATCACGGCCAAAGAATATACTCAAACTTCATTCAAGCGACGACTTGACAATATGCA
>JAZDIW010000133.1:0-9045 GCA_043804575.1 bacterium | reverse complement strand
CCACAGTCCGAAGAGTTCTCTTCCTTTTTGATAGATGGCCGTCTCCGAGGAGTTGATGTACTTGGCCTCATTGGCCTCGTCCCCTTCTTCCGAAAGCCGCCGCCCGCCAAACGCAATCACACGACCCGACAGATTTCGAATCGGGAACATCAGCCGATGCCGAAACGCGTCATAGGGGCGACCCGATTCGCGGCCTTCTTTGAGCAGCCCCGCGCGGATGAAAATACCCAAATCCAATCCTTTGGTGCGTGCGTGGCTCGCCAGTGCATCCCAACCCGCCGGCGCATAGCCGATCATGTATTTCGAAATGACTTCCGGAGTGTATCCACGGCCCATCAAGTAATCATAGGCTTCCCGTGCGCCCGTGGTTGACCGAGCCAAGAGTTGTTGATGGAAGAAGTCGCGCGCCAGCGTATTCGCTTTGGCCAAGAGTTCGGCCTCCGAAGGGCCTTCCTCCGTCCGTTCGTCATATCGCGGCAGCGCAATCCCCGCTTTTTGCGCGAGCATGCGCACCGCTTCGATGAAGCTGATCTTCTCGATTTCCATGAGAAATCCGAAGACATTGCCTCCTGTGCCGCAGCCGAAACATCGAAAAATTTGGCGGTCGGCATGAACCGCAAAGGACGGAGTCTTCTCCTCGTGGAAGGGACAGAGTCCAAAATGGTTGTGACCCCGCAGGCGCAAAGTCACATACTGGCCGACAAGGTCAACAATATTGGTCGCTTGCCGAACCTCTTGGATTGTCTCGGGCGATAGCGGCATAGCTGCTCGGTGTTGGCACTCCCTTTGCCAATTCCCTAGGCGGGATTGATGATTGAAATGATGGGAAAGACGATGAACCTGGATGAAAAGAAGCAGCTTGAGCTGCCCTTTGTCAAGCGCGCCAGCGATAATGATAGCTGGCTTCGACTCATGGTGACGAACCCACTAAATGGCGTGATGTCGACCTTTTCCAACGAAATCGTAGAACTCGGCAAACCGGAAGAAGCGAAATCGAAGATCAAGCCGCTGTCGGAAGCCCAGAACGGCTGAGACCGTCCGAGGCATGGCCTTCTACTTCGAGAAATCCACCTTGGGTGGCACCGCAGCGGCCTCGGGGGCTTCCAGAAGGGCCGCGCGCTCGAATCCAAACATTCCCGCCACGATATTTCCAGGCACTCGCCGGATTCGCTTGTTGTATTCCGTCGCGGCTTCGTTGTAACGACGCCTCTCGACACTGATCCGGTTTTCCGTCCCGGCCAATTCATCCTGAAGCTGCAGGAAATTCTCGTTCACCTTCAATTGCGGGTAATTTTCGACGACCACAAGCAATCTCCCCAAAGCGGATGTCAGCTCGTTTTGCGCCTCGACGCGCTGGCCCATACTCTGAGCTTGGCCGACGCGAGCTCGCGCCTGGGTCACTCCCATTAGAACCTCTCGCTCGTGCGCGGCATAGCCTTTCACGGTTTCCACCAAATTGGGAATCAAGTCATAGCGGCGTTGGAGGACGACATCCACCTGCGCGAAGGCTTTCTTGGTCTCTTCGTCCAGATTCACGAGACTATTGTAAGTCCCATAGATCCAGAAGGCGATCAACAGACCGATGCCAATCAACACCAAGAGGACAACAAGTGCAGCTTTCATAACCCTCCCTTATGGGGGCAATTAATTTATCGTTGTTTCATTCAGGATACTGAGCGCAAGAGCAATCCATCAAGTCTCGAATCGGTCAATATAGGCAACCAATTTCCTGATTTCCTCCAAATAGCCTCGGAAAAGCGAACGCAACTCATCGGGGGGCATTTTGACAGTCTCTCGGCTCATCTGCCAAACACGCCTCCAGAGCCTTGGATCAAGTCCGCGCTGGCCGGTAATCTCCTCGACAAGGTTCTCTTGGGGAATGGCGATCACTTGCTTCTTCTCCAAAGCAACGATGCCTCTGAGCAGGGTGAAAAAAGACGACAGACTTGCGCGCAAAAGCGCATCGAGCGTCTCCGCTTTCTCCCCGCTGACAACCCATTGCCGATAGAGTTGCATCATCTTGGTGCGAAGCTCGCGCTCGAGCTGCGTTCGCAGACCGTCCCAGCGCGGCTCGAAGTGCTCAAAGGGATCCTTCCCCGCCAATATCCGGCGCTGAGTCGCCATATCCAGAAACTCCAGAGCGAAAGTGTCCTGACTTGCGCGAAACTCTTCTTCGCTCATAATCACGGGCGCGAGCACGCCTTTCTTGACGAGGGGCGGCAGGACTCGAAGCAGACCCGCAAGCTGGTCCGGGCTACTCTCTCGCACAAGCACCAAGAGGTTGATGTCGGAGCGGGCGTGCGCTTCACCGCGCGCATGCGAGCCGTAGAGCACAAGGGCGGAAAGATTGGTTCCCAAAGCGCCGCGAATCTTCTCCGTGACTTCGCTAATGACTTCTTCTGACGATTGTTTTGCCAAGACGAATTCCCCTAATGAATGGATGTCTGTGCGATGTCGGCTTTCTGCAACCGACCCGATACCAAGAAACGCATTGTTTCGTTCGCGGGATCAATATCCCCCGCCTGCTCCACCTCCGCCGGACATGCCTCCTCCGAAGCCACCGAATCCGCCGCCTCCAAAACCGCCTCCGCCGCCGAATCCGCCACCCCCTCCGCCAATCCACGGCCCGAAAAAGATAGGGAAGCCGAAACGACTGCGTCGGCGATAGCGTAGCCCAAAGAGCAAGAACAAAATCAGCGGAGCAAGCAGCCAGAATGGGAAGGAATCTTCCGGACGATGGCGTGAAGTCGGGCGAGGAACTTGCAGTCCTTCGAGAGATGCCAAACGCACGCCGGAATCCCGGGCAATGATGGCCGCCATGAGGGCAACGCCGCTGAGGTAGGCGGCCCCGTATTTCTCCTCCTTTAAGAGAGGGAATATGTTCTCGCGCAGGATCCTTCCCGTCAGACCGTCGGGAATAATCGACTCCAGACCATAGCCCACCTCGATACGAACCTTTCGCTCCGCTATGGCGCTTAAGATGAGAATCCCGTTATCCTTGCCCTTCTGGCCGATTCTCCAGTGTTCAAATAGGCGTACGGCATAGTCCGTGTAGTCTTCATCGCCGAGGTCGGGAAATACCGCGACGGCAATCTGTGCCGTTGTCTTCTCCTCGAGCTCACGGCAAATGGTCTCAATTTGAGCGCGCTCCTTGGGCGTCGTCACATTCGCATAGTCACTGACATATCCTTGGGGCGCAGGAAAAGTCAATGCCCAAGCCACTGTGCCTGCAACGAAAACGGCGGCAAACAGACAAGTTATATGGAGATATCGAATCATGCGCATCAAAATAATATACCAAACCCCTGCCGGATTGTCAAACCGAGCCGATTTCGAGGTGAGAGGCGCCCAAAGCGAGCGCATCCAAGGATTTGCGTAGGCTTGCATTTCATTGGAAAACTTTGTAAGTTGCAATGTTTCAAAAGCGGATAGTGGGATGATTCGCGGGATTCTCTTCGACCTCGATAATACCCTTTTTGATTTCGTGCGCATGAAGCGCAATGCGGTGGAGGCGGCTGTATGTGCGATGATTGACAGCGGGATGCCTCTTTCAAGGGAAGAGGCGACCGCGCGCATCTTCGAAATCTACAGCAGGCAGGGCATCGAATATCAAGAGGTCTTGGATCACTTTCTTGAGGAGCGATTCGGCACCATCAATCCCAGATGGCTTTCGGCGGGCATCGTGGCCTACCGCCGCGCTCGCGAAGCCTCTCTCGTCCTGTATCCGCATGTCAATTACACGCTCATCGAGTTGCTCAAGCGGGGACTGCGGCTCGCCGTGATTTCGGACGCGCCGCGTAAAGAGGCGTGGCTGCGTCTCTGCTATCTCGATTTGCATCATCTGTTCGATACGGTGATTACTTTCGAGGATACCGGCTCTCGCAAGCCCTCGCCCGGGCCTTTTGAACAGGCGCTGCGCCTTCTCGAACTCCAGCCGTCGGAAGTCCTCATGGTCGGCGACTGGCCCGAGCGCGACATGGTCGGAGCGAAAAGGCTCGGAATTCGCACGGTATTCGCTCGCTATGGCGACACTTTCGACACAGAAGAATCGGGAGCCGATTTTGAGATTAATGATTTGAGCGAACTATTGGATGTCTTAGAACAGATTCATACCGAGAAGACATGTGCTCCTGCACGCACGGCGAAGACGCAGAAGACGCCATGATGACACGCCTCTTGGATGTGACCTTTCCCGCTCTTGGAATTGACCTCGTCGAAGTGGACCGCATTGCGAGGCTGGCTCGGAACGAACGATTCCTGCGGCGCGTTTACACCAGCGCAGAGCTCGCCGATTGCCGCCGGCGCCCCTTTCCCGAGAGAGCCCTTGCCGCGCGGTTTGCCGCCAAGGAAGCGGTGGCCAAAGCCTTGGGGACCGGCATCGGAGAGCGCCTCGGCTGGAAAGAGATTGAGCTGACCACAGACACCGACAAGAGGCCGCACATCCGCCTGCACGGGAAATGGGCAGACGAACCCTTACATATCTCTGTCAGTATTACGCATACCCGACTCATGGCAGCAGCCGTCGTGGCGATTTTCCCACGAGGATATTCGTAACATTTGTGGTAGTGCCGCACGGCCGTGCGCTCTGATATCTGCAACCGATGAAGTCCGTTCGACTGCCTCATTATGATTATGCCTCACCGGGTGCCTATTTCCTGACCTTATGCACCCATAACAAGGAATGCTTGTTAGGAATGGTTGCCGATGGAATTATGCACCTGAGTGAGTGTGGACGAATCATCGAAAGGGAATGGCTGCGCTCTGCGAATCTCCGCAAGGAGGTTGGGATAGGTGATTTCGTGATTATGCCGAATCATCTTCATGGAATTGTGCTCATCAGCGAAAATGACAGAGCGCACGGCCGTGCGGCACTACCGGACGTGTATCGTCGTGATAGTCGCGGCCGGGAGGCTCATTCCGTAAGTTCTTTTGTTGCAGGCTTCAAATCATACACAACCAAACTTGTCAACGAGCTCCGGAAGACTCCCGGAGCCCGCCTGTGGCAACCCAATTATTTCGAACATGTAATCCGAAACGACGCGCAATTGAGCAGAGCCTGTGAATACGTTCAAACAAATCCGCTTCGCTGGGAGCTCGATAAGTATCACCCCAGCCGGTAATGCCGCACGGCAGTGCGCCTGATTATCTGAAAAACACAATTATTCAATACAGTAAGAAATGAAACTCCTACTGACCACTGACGAAATGCGGCGCTTCGATGAGCGCGCCATCAAGGAAATGGGGATACCTGGAATCGTCCTCATGGAGAATGCCGCGCGCGCGTGCGTGGATGAAATTCTCAAGGAATTCGAGGAGGATGTCACCGACCTGCGCGCGGCGGTGCTGTGCGGCCCGGGGAACAACGGCGGCGATGGATTTGCCATTGCGCGGCATCTTTTCGTGCGCGGCGCCGAGGTGCAGATTCATCTTTTTGCCGCCCGCGAATCTCTGAAAGGTGACGCCAAGACGAATGCGGACATCTGCGAAAGACTTGAAATCCCCATTCAGATTCATACGAAGTCGGCAGGCGGGCTCTCTCTCGAAGGCTGCGACCTGATTGTGGACGCGCTTTTAGGCACGGGGACGCGCGAGTCACCATCCAAGCTCATCGCTCAGTCCATCGCGAAAATTAATCTCGCCTCGGGCTTCGTGTGTTCCGTGGATATTCCATCCGGCGTGAATGGTTCGACGGGGGAAGTCCTCGGGGAAGCCGTTCGAGCCGACGCAACCGTCACTTTCGGCTATGCCAAACGCGGTCTCTATCTGCATCCCGGAAGAGATTATGTGGGCGGATTGACGATAGCAGATATTTCCATCCCACGCTTCGCCGATTTGGAGGATGCAGCGAAATTGCGCATGCTGGAATTTGCGGATGTCGCCGAGTTGCTTCCCGCGCGCCCCCGACATGCGCATAAGGGAGATTTCGGCAAAGTCTTCGTGTTGGCGGGCTCGCGAGGCCTCAGCGGTGCGGCGGCGATGGTGGCTGAATCCGTGCTGCGCGTCGGGGCAGGCATGGTCACGGTGGGATGCCCAGCGTCCGTGCTGCCGATAATCGCGGGCAGGCGTGCCGAGGTGATGACACGACCTCTGGCTGAAACAAAGAACGGATGCCTCTCGGAGAAAGCCCTGCAAGATGCGCTCGAGGCCACCGAATGGGCTGATGTGGTGGTGATTGGCCCGGGGCTTGGACTTGCCGATGAAACAACGCGCCTTCTCGATGCCTATATTCCTCATTTGACAAAGCCGATGGTTGTGGATGCGGACGGCCTGAATCATCTTGCACGAAGCAAACATCTGAAAAAGATTTTGCCTCAGCGAACCATCATTACTCCCCATGCGGGCGAGTTCGGTCGCATAACGGGGCAAAACATCAATGACATCTTGACGAATCCGGTGGAAGAGGCGGCTCAGCTTGCCAAACGCACGGATTGGGTGGTTGTCCTGAAGGGCGCACCGACTTTCACTGCAGATGCAAGCGGTTTCGTATTTTTGAATCCGACGGGCAATCCGGGAATGGCGACGGCAGGCAGCGGGGATGTTCTCACGGGAATCATTGCGGGTCTTTTGGCGCAGAAGCTGTCTCCTATTTGGGCGGCATCCGTTGGAATTTTTCTACATGGGTTGGCGGGAGACATCGCCGCCGCCGAGCTGGGTGAAGCATCGCTGATTGCCGGAGACATTATCGAGGCGCTCCCCTCGGCCCTCGCCACCATCGAGGGGGGTCAGGAAAAGTGAAAGAATCCCCGACTCTTCCTTCTGTCGGCAAAGCCTCCAATCGCCGAGGACCTGCTTTTCTGTGGCTGGCGGCGGCTCTGGGGTGGGCGATCTGGGTGATCGCGATGGGCACGGAATCCGACCCGCGGGCGAATTGGCTGACGAATCTACTTGGAGATAAAGCCCTTCATGCTGGGTCATTTGCAGTCGGAGGCATGCTTTGGATTCACTCTCTAAGGAGAGTGGGAGACATAGCTTACGGGATTGCCGCTGTCTTGGGCTGCGTTGTCTGCCTGGCATTTGGCGTCCTTCTCGAAGTCCTTCAGAAGAGGATTCCGGGCCGAGAGGCGGATCCGAATGATTTGGTGGCCGACATGGCCGGAATTGTTGCCGCGATGGGTCTCTACCTTTTGGCGTCGTGGGTCAGTACTCGGAGGCATGCCTCTCGAAAGCATGTGGAGAAAACCTGAGTTGGGGCTAATTGACAAATTCATAGGAAGATAACGAGATTTTAAGGAAAGGAGTCTCCCTTGTCAATGTCAGTAAATCGAGTTATATTAATAGGGCACCTCGGAAAAGACCCCGAAATTCGTTTCACGCCTTCTGGCGTGGCGCTTGCGAAGTTCCCCCTTGCCACGAGCGAGAAGCGAAAGGATGCGGAGGGGAACTACATTGAGCGCACCGAGTGGCACAATATCATCCTTTGGCGCCGGCAGGCGGAAGTCGCCGGCGAATACCTCAAGAAGGGGATGCTGGTCTATATTGAAGGCCGTATCCAAACCCGCACTTGGGATGATCCCCAGGGAGTCAAGCGGTATATAACTGAAATCATTGGGGATAGAATGCAGATGCTGACGGCGAAAGGTGAGGCGGCGGTTGCTACGGAATCCAAGGAACCCGAGGCAGAAGCAGCACCCCCCGAGGAAGAAGAGGACTTGCCCTTTTAGCCGGGATTAGAGAGGAAAAAAAGGTCTCTGAGCCGAAAAAAACTCTTGACAAAGTCAAAAAATTTTTTTAATGTTGAATACGACAAAAGACGCGGAAGAAGCGCCATCCACAGCACGCGCGAACGCCTTCAAAAAGCGGGATTTACATCCTCGTCCTGGGGGCGGGTTCGGTGGTTTGAAAAGCCATCTGAAGAGAGGCGGGCAGATTGATGCGTGGGCTCGGCAGGGTGTAAGAAGATTAAGTGTGTGGATTTTTTTGACTTCGTTGTGAAATATACTAAATGTAGTTAGTCTGAGGTGTTGGCGCAGCATTTGCACTAATTCACTTACCTTGGACGAAAAACGAAGATGTTTCTTGAAAAAGGGTTAACGCTTGGGATAGAATCCTTGTTTAAGGAGGAAAGAAAATGTTGAAGAAGGTTGCTTTTGTTCTTGCATTGACGATTTGTGTCAGCTTCGCGCTGGCGTTGGAATCTGGCCCGTCCAATACGGTCGGGTTTGTGAAGATTACGTGTCCTCAAATGGCAAAGAAGGCTTTCGGGTTGCCGTTCACTTTTTGGGATGTTGTCAGCGGTGTCCCGCAGTATGGTGTTACTTCGGCAAGGCCTTCGGATGTCATTGGTGCCCAGCTTACGGGTGGTACCCTTTCTACAGGGGACCAGTGCATTCGCCAGGCTGGGTCGTATGCCTATCGGACGACAACAGCCGCTTTGTGGGCAGGTGGTTTGGAAACCACTCCGGGCATGACCGCCGGTGGTTTCTTCTGGCTTTGGAATCGGCATGCGGTTAGTCAGGATATGGTGCTTGCGGGTCAAGTAGACACCTCGACCTTCGGTCCAATTTGGATTGCAGCAAATGTCAAGACGGGACTCAGCTTCCGCGATGCCCGGGTCGTGAACCGCGCGAATCTTAATCTGCGGACATCGGGTTTTGTGGGTGGAACCCTTACAACTTCGGACCAGGTGATCGAACACGGCGGGAGCTACTGCTATTTCAGGACATCTGACAATACTTGGCAGGGTGGCCTTGTGAGCGTAACTCCCGGCAGAGCGTACTGGCTTTGGAATAAGCATGCCGCGGGTTGGAACTACAACTATGGCCCGGGAGCCGTATCTCGTCCGCCGGATCGTCCGGGCAGCGATGACGGCAAGATCAATGTGAATCGTCCGCCGAGCCGTCCGTCGAACCCTGTTCGCTAACAAAGAGCCTTTCCGATGATGAAGGATAGAGTCATTATAATTTAGGAGGATTGTTCCATGAAGTTTCGAGTGCTATTTACTGTAGCCGCGCTTTTGGCGCTGACAGTGCTTACCTTTGGTCAGGAAGCCAACAACTATTTTCTCTACCTGGGTGGTGGGGAAGCAGGGGACTGCTCTTATCCATT
>JAZDIW010000132.1:0-10883 GCA_043804575.1 bacterium | reverse complement strand
CCGGCTGGGCAAGGACATGATAGAGATGGTCGTGCCGGCGTATCTCCGAGCGCAGGCGCTCGATCTCCCTACGCGGGTCCATGTCGGAACACAGAAACCAATTGCGCCGGATTCATGAAAACGGCCAGAACCTTAGAAGTCCCATTCGTGGGTCAGAATCTACTAACTTTTCTATAAAATTTCAACCCCTGTGGGATGCATCGCTTCATAGTCCTCCGAGCGCATCTCATCTCTCGGCAATGGCAGAAACTCGGCAGATTGAGGCAGCAGCCAACCTTTTCGCGAGGACATTTTGTCCAATAAGTCATTTATATTCAAAGAATTATCAGCAGGAAATGGAATTGCCATCATACCCATTTTCGACACCAAGTCAGGCTGCAAGTTGGAAAGTAGAAAAATCCGCACTTTTTCCGTCTTTTCCTTTAATACTAATGCCGTGTGACCATGTAGCGTGTAATTTTGCAGGAGTTTGTTGGCTATCTCGCTTGAGGTCGGCACTTGAAGCCAAGGGAGGAGGGTCGTCGAACCGAGTCCCTCTTTGCATTCGGCCAGGAATATCATAATCCCATCTTTCTCAACAAGTCGCGCGGCCCGATGGAGGCCTCGGTGAGCTTGGATGAAATTGCAGTCTCGGGGCATGCCGCCGGCGGATGCGATCACGAGTGGCCGTCGCTCCTCCACAATATGTACATGGGTGCCATGATACTTTCGGGCAAGAGCCTCATGAGTCGCGCACAAGTCGCCAGCCGAAGCATCCGCAACTTGCCCCTTTGCGTCCAGAATGAGTCCCAAATAAAATATGGCTGGACAAAGAGAGAGAGCTTCATAGATATCCTCGGCAACCGGATTTCCGCGAAGGATTCCCTCGCGGCAGTTTGGATGCATTCGGCCATTCTCGGCCACGGCGAGTCGGTGGTTTTGGAGAGCGGTTTCCGCCGACGCTAAGCCCGGCACAATCATCTTGGGGCCTCCACCCATTCCCGCAAAGTAGTGGTGTTGAACCGGACTGATGGCGAGCACGGCGTCCGCTTCAAAGAGAATCGTGTTCAGCGCCACTGGCGTGCCTCGGCGGGTTTTTCCGACTTCCCTCATCTCCTTTGAAAAGGCATCATGCTGAATGACGCGGCACAAATCAAAGGTCGATGCTCCAACATGGCGCCTCAGAACAGCATCGGACATTGGTAAATGAGTACCGCTGGCGGTTATCATCGTGATTGACCCTGTGCCTGCGCGCCGAAGACAATCCAAGACGACCGGAAGGATCTCAGGCAGTGGGCAAGGTCGAGTGTTGTCAGGCACCACGACAAGAATCCGCGATTTGCCACCGAAATATTCGTTGAAAGAGGGGAAATGCGCGGGACTACGTAGGGCTTTTTCGATCAGCCCGCCAGGGGAATCAGACAGGCCGCGAATCTGAGGGGCTTCGATGGTATCGAAGTGCCAGCCACTCGGAAGGACGACATCAATGAATTGGTCACCGAAGGGAAGATGCATGAGCACAAATGTAAGGAGAAGGGAGCAACAATGTCAAACAAATCTGCTCAGACTCCTTGCATTTTCTGTCTAAAGTGCCTATATTATTGCGCATATAAACCAAGCAGGGAGCCTGCGAACTGGTCACTATTTTCATTGTGTCCACGGTGATTTCCGTGGCCGTCAGTTTTGTTCTTCTAATAGGCATTCTCCGCAATCGGCGCCGAAGCGCCCATGACGCGGAGCTTCCGTCGGTTGCCGTGATTGTCGCGGGCCGCAACGAGAGAGCAACGATTGCAGGATGTCTGAAGAGTCTCCTTGAGCTCGACTATCCACCATCGCGCGTGGAGCGCTATTATGTTGACGATGGCTCCACAGACGGAACAGCAGAAATCGCCGCAGAGATTGCACAGATTTCGGGGGGACGGCTGAGAATTCTGCATGCGCCTCCGAACAGAGCCGGGTTGGGCCCGAAGAAGAATGCTCTGAGCGCGGCGATACAAGAGACTCAGGCAGACCTTCTCGTTTTCACGGATGCGGATGCAGAAGTGCCTCGGGGATGGCTGAAGGCCGTTGCGAGCGAATTCCGGCCAAATGTCGGCGCTGTGGCGGGGTTGTTTGCCCCTATTGCACGAAAGGGAATTGCCGGCCGCCTCTATCTGCACGAACGGCTCATGCATGGCGCGATTTCGGCGGGTTGCGTTGGCTGGGGATACCCCTCGTCGGTGTGCGGGGCTAATTTCGCTTATCGTCGTGAATGCTACGAAGAACTGAGAGGATTCGCCGGAGCGGAAATGCAGGCGGGCGACGACGACATGATGGCACAAGCCATACGCCGCCTGGGTTGGCAGGTCCGATTCGTCACGGGTCCCGATACCACCGTCCGTGACATGCGAAGGCCCAAGTGGCAAGAATTCCTGAAGTCCAAGAGGCGTCATCAATCCACCGCTCGGCATTATCCTCTCGGATGGTTAATGTTTTTCTGGATAGCCATCATCGCTCAAGTCGGTTACCTTGGGGGATGGGGCCATGCGGTGATTCATCCTTCATTTCTTCCGGTAGCGGTTGCCGGCTTTCTCCTTCGTTCCATTTGTGACTATCTTCTTCTTGGGCAGCTTGCCCGTATTTGCTTTGTTCAGAACTGGAGACGAGGGTTTCTGATTGCGGAAATCCTCTTGCCGTTCTATCTGCTTTTGCAGCCTATTTTTGCTTTAGGGCGTGCCTTTGAGTGGAAGGAGCGGCACCTGCCCGCCGAGGCTCATAGAAAAGCGCTCGCGAGCCAAGTATGAACATTTCAAATCCCATTCAGGCTATCGTTAGGGCCTTCGTTCGGAGGCTTCCTGCACTCGATGCCGAGCAGGACTCCATAAAGAGACAACGCTGGCCGGGAATTCTGCTGCGTGTGGTGCTGACGGGCGCCGTCATTGGCCTTCTGTTCTGGCAGATTCCCTGGCGGGGTGTGGTTGCCTCAGCGGCAGGGATGAAAGCCGGCTTTCTTCTCGCGGCCATCCTTCTGTGGATACCGAACCATGCGTTTCAGTTCTTTCGGTGGGCTTTGCTCGTCAAGGGTGCTGACAAGGAAGAATCCTGGACTGATATTTTCCGAAGCTATTGGGTAGGCTTTACTCTTGGAGTCATCACGCCGGGGCGCGTTGGCCAATTTGCACGCTGCTTCGCTCTCAGAATGCCGCTCACGCGAGCCGTTGGCGCAAGCCTGCTGGAGCGGTTCTATGCCACCGTTGCCTTGAATGGCGCCGGGCCTTTGGCTCTGGTGGCTTTGATTCTCGCCGGGATGTTCTCTCCGGTTGGAATTTGGCGCATCCCCTTGCTTGCAGCCTTGAGTCTTGTTGGCGCTGCCGTTCTCTTCTTGGGTCTTTATCCCCGCATCCTCCTTCCGGTTCTGTTCTGGATTGTGCGAAAATTGCCGTTGCGGGAACAACTTGAGAGAATCGTGGATGTCATGAGAGGATTAGATGCTCGACGTTCCTTAGAGCTTACAATGTTCTCTCTCGTGTCCAATACGGTCGCATCCCTGCAATTCGTGATTCTGCTTCAGGCGATGGGAACGACGGTTCCGTTGGGCTGGGGCATGGCAGCGGTGCTGGCGAATTTCTTCTTCAAAGCCAATCTGCCGTTTTCCGTTGCAGGACTGGGAATAGGGGAATGGACGGCGGTTCTTTGCCTTGTCGGACTCGGAGTTCCGCCGGCCTCTGCCGTCGCCGGATCCCTTGTGCTTTTTGCCATCAATGTGTTGAGTCCGGCGTTGCTCGGGATTCCCTTCCTCCCGGGTTTGAGATTTCGCCGTGTGAACTTGGCTCCGGGCTGTGTGCCCACGGCTGTTCGACAATGAATGAGGTTTGCAAGCAGGATTTTTTCTGGGAGTCTCTTTTCGGCAAACAGGAGCGTGCCCTCCAATGCGCAAAAGAACGAGACGGCATTTCGAGAGAGGGCATTGCAGCGTATCGCAAAAATATCAGAGTGATCTTTCATTCCTGTGCACAAGCAAGGCAAAGTCGAGGACGAACCCCCTATTGTCCCCCTACTGAAGTAGGGGGATGTGTAGTCGGTTCGTCCCCTACTTCAGTAAGGGAAGTTAGAAGGGGTTTCTTCTGATAATTTTGGGATGTACTTTAGTTTGACAAAGGCATGGAACTGACGCAGACTTACCTCAGCTTGGTTGGAGTGCTTTCCCTCGTCTATGGGGGAGTCGCACTTCTCTTTGCCATCGGCCTGTGGAAAACACGAAAAGTGCTGCGCAGGGATTTTGAACGCTGGCCGTCGGTCTCGGTGGTTCTGCCCGCAAGAAACGAGGCGAGGGTTCTCGAACGGACCATCCTTTCTCTATTGGCGCAGGACTATCCCGGTGAATGGGAGATTATCGCCGTAGATGACCGCTCGACCGATTCCACACCCGCTATCTTGGCCCATTATGCGCGAGAGCATAGCCGCTTGCGTTTCCGGCGAATTACGGAGCCCAATCCTCCCTCGCCGAAGAAGCATGCGTTGGCCAAAGGAATCGAAATGGCCACCGGCGAGATTATCTGCACGACGGATGCCGATTGCGTTTTTCACCCCCGGTGGCTTCGAACGATGGTCAGTCACTTTGATGAATCCGTTGGTGTCGTGGCAGGATTGACGCGCTTCAAATTCCCCGATGGCCATGAACCTTTTTGGCAGCGATTGCAGAACCTTGATTTTATGCTTCAAGGTTATCTGGCGGCCGGTGCCATCGGCATCGGCATTCCCAGTAGCTGCAACGGCTCCAATCTCGCCTATCGCCGCACCGTTTACGACACGGTCGTGGGTTTCAGTGATTTTGCTCATCAGGTTTCGGGGGACGATGTGCTCTTTGCTCAGAAGGTGAGCCAGACAACGGATTGGCGCGTTGTCTATGCCTCTGCGCCGGAAACCATCGTAGATTCTCTGCCCGTTCCTACGATTCGCGAACTTCTGCACCAACGGCTTCGATGGGCATCCAAAGGCTTGGACTATCGCGGCAGCATGAAATTCCTTCTCTTCGGCTTGTACTTCTACTATGCACTGCTACTCGCTTTCCCGATCGTTGCGCTTCTTCATCCTGCGAGTCTGCCCTTGCTTGGGATTGTCGCTCTATGGAAGTTGGGATGGGATTGGCTGGTCATCTATGAGGGCAGCAGGCTCTTTGGGCAGAAAGACAGCCTTGTTTACTTCCTTCCCTATGAAATCGCCCATACCATCTCCACACTTCTTCTGGGTCTTGGAGGGCTCCTCTTTCCTTTTCGCTGGAAAGGAGACTGGTATCGCCAGGCTCGCTTGAACGGGATTCGGCGAAAGAAAGTCAGTCCGGCGCAAGCAAGACCGGAGGTGACAAGAATGGGTTTGGACGGCGGCAAGTAGCAGCGCATGATGATGATGCCTCGCCTGTTCGGCAGAGTATTTCCTCAATGGTTGTGGCGTTTGCCAAGCGGCAAGAGGCGAATCGCACTCACTTTTGACGATGGCCCTGATCCGGTCACCACTCCCGCTCTATTGGATGTTCTGAAACGATTAGAGGTGAAAGCGACTTTTTTCTTGGTGGGTGAGAGGGTGAAGCCCAATGCGCCTCTTGTCGAAAGGATCGCCGCCGAGGGACATGCCATGGCGAATCATGGATACTGCCACGAGAATCACTTCGGGTATCCGATGGACAGGCTGCGCGACTCCATTCAAAGAACAGAAGAGAGTATAGCAGCTCTCGGTACCCGTCCCTTTCCCTTCTTTCGACCTCCCTATGGTGTTTTCTCGCCGCGATGGACATCGAGGCTACATCGCCTGCACTATCGGGGCGTTATGTGGACCGCCCATCTTCGTGACTGGCGGCCTCAGAGACAAGAGGTTTTGGAGAGAAGGGCAAGGCGGGCGTTTTTTGACGGCTCGATTGTTCTGCTTCATGACGGACAAGGAAGTTCCATTCCGACTCTACTGAAAGCATTGCCTCAGGTTGTCGAAGAGGCGCGAACGCAGGGATTTCAGTTCGTGACTCTCGGAGAAGAATTCCTCACATAGGTTCGAGTAGATAATCAGTTCTCTCAGATGATTCCGGAGATACTCACGGCTTGTTTTTTGGCCTGCTACGCCGGCATCGCGCTGTGGCTGGCCAATGGAATGAGAAAACCCTATCGCAAGCGGGAGGATTGTCCGCGGGTGAGCCTTGTTGTTCCAGCCCGAAATGAGGAAGAGACTCTGCCTCCTCTGTTGGAAAGCCTTTTGGAATTGGATTATCCGCCCGAGAAACTCCAAATTCTTATTGCGAATGACCAGTCCGAAGACCGGACCGCCGAAGTCGCGGAAAGCTATCGCGCACGATTTCGTTGTGACTATCAGGTCATTCATGCGACCGATGAGGGGAATCCCAACCTGCGAGGCCGTGTCCGACCGATCGCTCAGGCTCTCGACCATGCGACCGGGGAGATCTATTGCATCACCGACGCGGACTGCGTCGTTCCACCGACCTGGGTGCGAGCGGTTGCACGCTATTTCACAGAGGGGATTGGGCTTGTGGGCGGCATTACCCTTCCCCATCCGAGGGCGATTCGGGGCCGCCTCTTCGGAATCCTCGAAACGCTGGATTGGGCCTTTCTTCTGGGCGCAAGTTCGACTCTTTCGGGCCGGGGTCATTCTCAGGCCATCATCGGAAATAATCTTTCGCTCTCGCGGCAGGCCTATGAAGCGGCGGGAACCTATCGGAATATCCCTTTCTCGGTGACGGAGGATTTGGCGCTGATGCAAGCCGTTCAGTCCACCGGTCGCTTTCGCGCCATCTTGCCGGCGGATTCGGAAATCCTCGTGCGCACGCGACCTCTTTCTTCCTTTGCCGCTCTCATTTCCCAGCGCCGCCGCTGGCTGAAGGGGAGTGCCCGTATCAAGAGCTTCGGGCTTTTTATTCTGACTTATGGGTTGCTTGTGCATCTGACTTGGCCGCTTTGGTTTCTGTTGTTTGGCCTGTATGGGTTTCTTCCTTTTGCTCTTCTGCTCTTCGGTGACGGCGCGGTCATCCTCCGTGTTCTTGGACTCGCGCGCCAGCGCCCTCTGTTGGCCTTTCTGCCCTTTTACCCTATTTATGCCTTCATTTATCCTCTGACTTTGCTTGCGACCTATCTCTTCACGCGCCGCGTGAAGTGGAAGGGTCGGGTCTACGGCAAATAAAAAACGCGCAGCCACGAAAGATGCTGCGCGCCATCCAACTTCGTACACCCAAACGGAATCAATTCCTCACGGATTCTCCATCACCCGTACTCTGGCCGTATCTCTTGCGAGGATTTCTTCTGCGGTGCCGTGAGCGGTGCCGTAGATGATGGCAAGTCCCGTATCGCTGCGGCTAATGTAGGTGGCCATGGGAGAAGTTCCCCAAGGAACCGCCGTATCCCCGACGACCGTGACCACGGAAGGAATCGCATCCCCGATGTTTCGTTCGAAAGTCACCGTGATGCCGCTTCGCGCTTCCTCCCCCTGGCGCACGACAACGAAAATCGTATCATTCACGCCGACGCCGACGGTATCGGGATGGGGATCCAGCTCGAGTGTCCATGAATTCGTTCCGTTCTCCTCTGTGAGGCCTTTTCCTCGGTGGCAGCTTCCTGTGAAAAGAACCAACCCGAACACCACGCAAGGAAGAGTGATTCGATGAAAGAATATGCGGCGCGTGAGGAATGCCTTCATTTGCAGGAAACCTCGGCTATCTCAGAATCAGGGCAAGAACGGCTCCAAGGATCAGCCACAGGGGAATGGAGATAAGCAGCGCCAGATTCATGCCTTTCATCGTGGAAATGGAGCGTTTCATCTCGAGCGTTCCCAAGGCGCGATTCAGAACTCCCGTCAGTTGATCCATGTCGATGGGCTTGACGAGGTAATCATAGGCTCCTTCTTTCATGGCTTGGACATTGGTCTCGATGGTGGGATAGCCGGTAATCAGGATGAACAAAACATCCGGACGCACCATCTTCATCTCTCGCAGGAGTTCGAGACCGTCCTTCTCCGGCATGACAAGGTCGCTGATCACCAGATCGATTTTCTCGGAGAAATAGACTCTCAAGCCTTCATCGGCGTCCCCCGCTTCAAAAACGGTGTGCGATTTCGCTTCGATAAATTCGCGCAGGATTTCACGGAAAGTGGGGTCATCGTCTATGATCAGGATGCCCGCCATCGTCCCTCCTATTCAACGATTATTTGAATCCATTGACTCTTCGCAAGCATCTCGCGTGCCGTCCGCGCGATTGCCGCGGGATCCAAGCTTGCCTCGGGCAGGGGTGCGAAAGGTTCTTCACCCTTCATCGCAGCCCAGCCCAATTGAAAGGCCTGCTGGTCGCGTGCCATGCGCCGAATAAGCTGTGTCCCACGCCAAGATGCATACACTTTCTCAAGCTGCGATTTCTCCAAAGGCTCCGCTTGAAGCTTTTTCACCCACTCCTTCATGGCTTCCAGCGACGATGGGACATTCTCCGCGCGCGTTCCCATTCGAAGAGCCAGCCAACCCCATCCTCTCTGCCACACAAGCTCCGCTCCGACGGAATAAGCCAGCCCTCGGGTTTCTCGAAGGTCGTTTTGGAGATTGTCGGAAAGCAATGCTGTCCAGATCTCCATCTCTTGTCGCTGGGTTCCGGAGAGGTTCGGCAACAGCGCGCCGAACCGAATTTGCGCCTGCCGAGCTCCGATTTTGAGACGAACAAGGGAATCCAACGGCATGGAAGGTTGCGGGATTTCTAGCAGCGACGAACCCGATTCCCAGACGCCGAAAATGCTTTCCACCATCGCCGCTGTGGCCTCGACCGTCTCGCTTGTCACAATGCTTAGGATGAGTCGATTGGGTCGGAAGTAGGCTTGGCGCAGCTGCTTCAAGGCCGACAAGTCTGCCGCCGAAATGCTCGCCACAGTCCCAAGAACCGGTGAGGCCAAGGGGTGAACGCCCAGCAGGGTTTGTCGGAAAGCCATATCGGCTTGGTTTCGAGGCGAGCGTTCGGATATTTGAATCAGATTGAGCATTTCATTTCGAACCGCCGCCAAGTCGTCTTGGGTGATTTCATCCTTCTTTAGAAGCTCGAAGACGAGCTGGAGTCCCTCTTTTTGAGAGGCTGTGGGGCCACTGAGTCGAATAAAAGAAAAGTCGGGCTGCGTATAGTAATCGTCAAAGGGAATAGACGGGTCGTCTACGAGCTTCCATCGAAGGCGCAAGGAATCGAGCTTTTGCCTCAATTCGGTCTTTCCCATGCGAGACGGGATGCCGTATTCGAGAAGGCGATGCAACATGTCCACCCAGCCCATGCGTTGCGGGCCTTCCGTGCTGCTGCGTCCTTGAAAGAGGAAATGTGCCGCAAAGACGGGCATGGACGGCTCTGACCTAATCAGAAGTCGCAGGCCATTTGCCAAAGTCGTGTCCGTTTCGTGGCGTAATCTCTCTGTCGTGTCAACAGCTTTCCCTGCAGGTCGAAAGAGCACAGCGAAAGGAACCGCCTCGGACACCGTTTTCATGATGCCGGGACTGCCAACGCGGGCGGCTTCGAGTCTGTCCCGAAACTCGACCATTTCGCGCATTCCTTTTGGCAAACCTCGACAGCCGTCACGGGCAATCTGGCCGGCATGGAGCATTCCGAAGAAGTGAAAGCGCTGACTCTGGTCAATTTCGTCATCCATCGCCGCATGGGCTTTCGCACGCCACAGGGAAAGTGATGCCGAGGTCGGATCCAAACTCACGAGGCGTGCTCGCAGAGAATTCAATAGGGCTTCGGGTGGCGCGGCTGGGGAAATCTCCATTTGCAGAAGCAGTTGAACTCCGCTTCGAGTCATATCCCATGACCAGGACAGAGATAGAATATCGCCCTTAAACTGTTCACGCAACGGCTCACCTACGACAACATCCAGCACGCCGGGCAGCAGAATTTCCACAGGCTCCAGGTTCCATCCGCCGCGAATGGATTCCCAAGGAAACGCGAGCCAGAGATAGGTACCGGCATCCGTCACAAGTTCAAGAGGCTCCCAACTTGGCGCAAGTTTTGGCTTTTCTCTCTGGCGAGAGACAAGCGCTCCCGGTCGGGCTTTTCCATAGGAAGCTTCCACAAGGCGCATCATTTCCTGCGGTTCAAAATCCCCCATAATGAGCAGGCCCATGTTGTCGGGCACATAGTGCTGCTTGTAGAAAGCCCAGAGCCTGTCGCGCTCCATCGCTTCGATGCTCTCTCGCGTTCCGAGAACAGGATAGGCATAAGGCGTCCCTTCCCAGCGAAGCCGATCAAAGGCCAATGCCGCCAAATATCTTGGGTCGTTGGAGATGCTCTGGCCGATTTCTTCCGTCACGATCCCTTTTTCTTTGGTGATTTGTTCGGGAGCAAGCATGGAGAAAAAGAGCATGTCGGCCTGGAGTTCGATGGCCTGGCCGAACTTCTCTTTCTCCGCCAGAATCATGAAAGCGGTGTGGTCGTTCGATGTTTGCGCGTTATTGTAGCCTCCGAGTCTCTCAAAGGCATCCTCGATATCCTGCTGCGTTCGTGTCTCCGTTCCATCGAAAAGGAGGTGCTCCAAGAAATGGGTGGCTCCATTCAAATCCGGTGTTTCATCGCCCGAGCCTACTCGGATGACCGCCGTTGCGGCAATCATGGGACTCGAGTGATTTTCTACAAGCAACACTTCCAATCCATTCTCGAGATAGAAGAGGTGAGGCGTGCCGATGGGAAAATCGTCGGATGCTCTTGCGCCGCATAGGGCAAAGAGCACAGAGATCGCACTCCAAAAGCTGAGCGGGCGGAAAAAGCGTCTACAGAGGGATGTTTCCATGTTTCTTCTTGGGATTTCGGTCCACCTTGGTTTGCAGCATCTCCAGGCCGCTGATAAGTCGCAGGCGAGTGGCACCGGGTTCAATCACCTCGTCAATGTAGCCACGGGCCGCGGCGATATAGGGATTC
>JAZDIW010000131.1:0-5458 GCA_043804575.1 bacterium | reverse complement strand
CAGGGTAATTCCCTCGTCATCAGCGCAACATCCGTGACCGGCGGCGGCACAGTCTATGGGCCGGTCACCATCGACCTGAATACGCGCATCGTCAACGATCACTACGATTATGCTTTCGAGCCGTTTTCAACGAAGGGCGGTGCGATCGTCTTCAATATTCCGCCATTCTCCGATATCATCGTGACGATTGTACTTAGCGCCACGAGCGGCAATGTGAAAATCGGCTCGATGGCAGTCGGCACATACATCTATCTCGGAGATACGCAGCAGCAAGCCAAAAATGATGCGTTGAACTTTTCGTCGATCACCCGCGATCTGTGGGGCAATGCAACGCTCGTTCCTAGGCGCACGGTGCCGAAAACAAATCAAACATTGTTGTTGCCGAGTTACCGCGTGAACAAAGCGATCGCTGCGCGCGTACTACTCAACGCAATCCCTGCGCTGTGGACGGCTGTGGATGATAGCGCAAGCGACTGGTTCGACGCTCTTACGATTCTCGGCATTTACAAAACTTTCGAAATCGGCGCAATCGAAGGAGATTACGCTATGATAAATCTCGAACTTGAGGAAATCTAATGGCACAAACTGCCCCGCCTACTGTAGACGCGCTGCCGGCCGCACCGAGTACGACCGCCCCTACTACGTTTGCTACGCTGATGGATGCGTTTCTTGCGGCGCTGGCGACGTTCCGCACGCAGTTAATCGCGTTGGGAACAAACATCTACAACAACGCGGTCGACTGCTACAACAACGCGCTGCTAGCCGCGGCGAACGCAAACGCGGCAGTGGCGGCGGCGAACGCAACGAAATGGGTCAGCGGCACGACCTACGCGGAGGGCGACGGCAGGTGGTCTCCGATCAACTATCAGACCTACCGACGAAAGACTGCCGGCGCCGGGACCACCGACCCTAGCCTGGATGGGACGAACTGGGCCCTCATCAGCGTGCCGGTGTGGATCAGGAAGACAAGCGCATACACGGCGCTGTCATTCGACAAGATCAAGGCAAGCACGACGGGCGGGGCGTGGGAACTGACCTTTCCCGCATCGCCAGCGGATGGCGACACTATCGAGGTGCAGGACGTAGACGGCACGTTTCACACGGCGAGCCTGACCTTGCTCGTCAACGGCAAAAAGATCATGGGATTCACCACCGCCTACGTGCTCGATACGCGGTATGCCCATCTGATTTTTGTCTACGACGCAACGCTCGGCGATTGGAGGTTCTGAAATGACAACAGGAAACAGCAGCGCATTACTGGCAGGTACGTTAAGCCGGGTTCCGGCTTCGTTGGTCAACCACGTGGCCGCAGGTGGGGTACTTAACGCTACACTGATAAGCCCGGCTACCACTGGCGCAAAATCAGTGCTTTCCGGGGCGGTTACAGCGAATACCTACAAAGAAATTCTCGCCATCACCGGCGCTGGTTTGCTGGAATTCTGCGCAGCAAATACACAGGACACAACCAGCCGTACCGTTGGGCTTAAGATCGTTGCGGATGGCGTGACCATTTTTGATGCAGTTAGCTCGGCGACTTCATCTGCAACCCTTGGCATTGTTGCGGTCGGTGGAAACGGCAACGGCGGCGTGTCTTACCCGATAGCGTTCCCGGTGCCATTCAATGTGAGCTTGTCCGTGCAGATCAAGTCCAGTATTTCGGAAACCGACAAGATCGCGGCGCTCTATTCCTATAGGACCTTCTAACCATGAACACCACCTTTGAAACGAACGAGCACGGCGAGCGGGTAAAAGTTACAACCACGGATAGCGGGGGCATCATCCGTGAACTGGACCGGCCTGCGCCCGCTGATCCAAATGCGCCGATCCTTGCGCGACTAGCCGAGGTTGACGCGCAGACCACCAAGCCACGCACTATGCGTGAGCTCGCGCTAGGCAATACGGATACCATCGCCTGGGTGCGCGCCAAGGACAAAGACGCTGCGGCGCTAAGGGCACAACTCAAATGATCTCAGACTGGAAAGATTGCTGGAAGTGGTTCAGCGTTCACGTGGCTATCATCATTGCCGCGCTCAATGCCGCAATGGCGCTGCTGCCATCGTTGCAGGGCCTGCTCACGCCGGGACAGTACGCCGTAGCCAATGCAACGCTTGGCGTTGCGGTGATCGTGGCGCGGCTGGTTAATCAACCGTGAGAGCATTCCTCCTCTGCCTGCTGCTCGCCGGCTGTGCCGCGCCGATGCACAGCGAGTACGGTGCACCGATGCCCGCGCCGGGCGGCTGGGACGCCTACTGCGCAACGCATGCCGTGCCTGAGTGTGCGCGGCCATGAGCTATCCAAATAAAGACGACCTGGTAGCCGTGCAATCGGCGGTGAATGCGTTCCCCTACGTCGTCCACGGCGAGGCGTGGGAGGATATCTGCAAGCGCTTAGAGGGCGATTGCAAGGACTACGTACTCGGCAAGCTGCACAAGCTCCTCTCCCTCGGCTGGCCGATTGAGACACTGCGCATTGGGATTGTGGTAGTAGAGCCTGCCGCGCGCATCGGCGACGAAACGCACGCCGTCCTAGTTGTGGACGACGAGCATGTGCTGGACAATCGGCAGATGGCCGTGAGTAGCGTAGACGGCCTTGCGCGCATCGGCTATGAACCAGTCGAGATTCAACAAGCGGGTGGGCATCGGACTTTTGTTGAGTGGTTTTGGAGAACAACATGATGGCAAGACTCATCAATCAGCCATAACGAGGACGAACACCATGGAAATAAAATGCCCTGTCGAAATGGAGGATTGTCCCAACGTTCAGCGCGCTGCCGACTTGGCAGTCAAGAAGGTTTTCGCCATTCTTGGTGTTGACATCGATAAGCCGGACCAAATCGAATGCTTTCAGCAGGATCTACGATTCGGCAGACATATGCGTCGAATTTCGGATAAAGTCACTGTTGCAGTTTATGTAACTGTAGCGACGATCTTTGTCACTGCTGTAGCAACTGCGGTTTGGGCTGGTATTGTTGTTCTGCTGAAACGCACGTCTTGATCCAATTATGAAAATCGAAATTGTTCGCGAGTGCAACGAAACGCACAACTGGGGGCAGATGTTCATCGACGGAAAGTTCTTCGGGCATACCCTGGAAGATGAGGACCGCTATCTGGAGTCCGGAGGAGTGAAGGTGCAGGATGAAACCGCGATCCCCAGGGGTACCTATCGAGTCATCCTGTCCCAATCCAAGCGCTTCGGGCGTGTCATGCCGGAAGTGCTCGACGTGCCAGGCTTTTTGGGCGTGCGAATCCACGGCGGGAACGTGGAGGCGCATTCGTCTGGCTGCCCACTTTTGGGCGCAGTACGCACAGCAACGGGCGTTGCTAACTGCGCCGGCATCAACGAGCGGCTACGGGATAGGATTGGAGAAGCCCTCGCGGATGGACAGAACGTGACATTGGAGGTAATCTAATGAATCCCTTATTACTATCGGGCTTGTTCGATGTAGCGAAAGGTTTGCTTGATCGGCTTTTTCCTGATCCAGTTGCCAAAGCAACGGCGCAACTCGAACTCATAAAGATGCAGCAGAACGGCGATCTAGCCGCCCTGGCTGCGGAAACGGATCTTGCCAAGGCTCAGATAGGGGTCAACACAATCGAAGCTCAAAACACCTCGTTTTGGGTCTCTGGCTGGCGCCCCGGCGTGGGCTGGGTCTGTTGCGTGGCCTTGGCTTACGAGTTCCTGATTCGCCCGATGTTGACGTTCTACAGCGGAACGCCGGCGCCAGAATTGGATATGACTGACCTGTATTCGCTTCTTGCCGGCATGCTCGGCCTGGGCGGACTGCGATCACTGGAGAAAATCAAGGGAGTGGCGAAGTAGTCCTTAATAATGCGGGAACGGCTTGCCACTATCGAAATCGTATTCCTGGATCGTAGCGTATTTTCGCCAGTCTGGGCAGGTAAGCACAATCATGGCTTCGCCAGTTCCGCCAGTGTCATCCTAGCGATTTCTGGATTGCTAAGCAGGTTGTCAACGCATGGCGCGAGTCCGCCGATGATCCGTAGTGCGCGCAGGGCCGTAGCGTAGCGAGCCTCGGCTTCCGCCCGCGCCTTGCGCTCCTTGGCCAGGTCATGTGCTAACCTGCGCTCGCTCTTTCCAATCGTTTCATTTGCTCCGCGCTCACTCAGAAGCTGCTGCTCCGCGATGGACTGCCATCGCTGTGCTTCTACTGTCGCGCGCTCCCACGCTTTGGCAGCTTCTTCTGCCTCATGCCTAGATCTGCGCTCTGCCTGCCAATTGTTGTAGAGCGTTTCTATGCCGTTGGCGCATTCTGCTGGAGTATCTTTTACAGTCACTTTTTTCCAGTCGGCGAGCTGCTTTTGCAGATCGAGGTAGCAGCGCATCACGTTTGCTATTGGGCCGAAGTCATCTTTGAAAAGCAAGACAGTCTCAGCAGCGGCTTTGTAGTCGACGGGGGTCATTTCTCAATTCTCCTTAGAGCCTTCTCAACAGGAAGACCTTTAGCTAGACGCCTCCATATAGTTCCGACTCCAAGGCCTAGTTTTCTCTCCCATTCGCCAAGGCACAGCGTTTCTCCGTTAAATTCAATTAGCCTACTTCTTTGAGTGTTTGATTGCTGCTCTTTTCGTGTCGCCCATTTGCAATTATCTGGTGAATATGGGCCGTTATTGTCTTTTCGTTCCAGCGTCATCCCGTTAGGTTTTGGCTCCATATCAGCAGCAAAATTGATGAATTCCATCCACCTATCACAGATGGTTATTCCGCGTCCTCCCCAATTCTTGTAGCCTGGAGTGTTTGGATTAAGGCAGCGTTTCTTCATAGACTGCCAAGAAAAATATAATGCGCCCCTACCTGAATCAGTGGCATAGCCGTGTTTCATTTTACGAAGCATGAAAGCACTCCGGGAAAGTAGCGCGGATTACAGCGGCCGCTTTATCTAGCGCCGCGTCACAACATCCCGTTGCTGATTCGTATGGGGCGAATGTGCCCCTATATATTGTCTCACATTCTTGTATATCCGCCCGGCGCTTGGCTTCAAGGGCAATTACACGTTCGCCTTCGCGTAACGCTCGTTCCCGTTCCTCACCAAAGCTGGCGATAGCTGCGGCGAGTTCTCGTTCGAGTTGGCGAGCGATGTCGGTGATCGGGCCATCATTCGCATACGTGCGCCCTTCGTTTATCGTCAACAGTAGGGCATCTATCCTCGGCGTCGGGGCCGCAGCAGGCACAGGCGGAGTCGGGGCCGTCCCGACTTGATCCATTAGTCGGCTTTCCTGCACCGCTGCTTTTTTCTGAATCTTGCCATGAATTGACGCGGCAAGCCGCTCATTCTCGCTGATCATTTCATCTGTCCATACTGGGGCCGCAACAGACGCAGGTACAGCCTTACCGAGTTCGCTAGCCTCCGGCGTACTGTTCGTCTGCGCTGCTGCGGGTAGTTGCTCTATAAGAGGATCGAGATATTCCTCCAACCGTTCAATCACTTTAGCACAGTCCT
>JAZDIW010000130.1:0-3485 GCA_043804575.1 bacterium | reverse complement strand
CTGCGAGCTAAGCGGCGTCCGCGCTGATGTTTTCGCCAAACTGCTGCGCTTGCTAAAAATTGACCCGCGAGATGCAAGCAAAACGGATCTGATTGATCTCGTGCGTCCGCTCGCCGTCTTCATCAGCCGGGAAGTTCCCGAATACTGCCGCAAGACGAACAACCTCCCGGTTGCTGCCGTGGCTGTCAGGCGAGCGCTTCTCGAAGGCCGCGAGCCTGTCAAACTTGTCTTCACCGCGCTGCCCGAAGCGTGTGGGCTCCCACCCATCGGAAGGGAGGGGCTCAAGGCGCCGGATGAACTGGCCGCCCGCTTGCGCACGGCGTTGCACGAAATTCGGACGGCCTATCCGAAGCTCATCGAACGCCTGCGCAATGCAATTTGCGCTGCCTTCGATGTCGCTGCGAAGACACCTGGGGCAAGAAGCATCATCGCCGACCGCGCGGCCCAACTCGCCGTTGCCGTGACCGATCCCGCGCTCAAAGCCTTCGCCCTGCGGCTCGCTGACACTGCGCTCAATGATCGGGCATGGGTGGAATCTGTGGCAAACCTCCTTGCCCACAAATCACCGGAGCGCTGGTTGGACAACGACGAGACAGAGTTCCACCACCAACTCGAAATCGCCGCCGGTCGCTTCAAACGCACCGAGATGAGTTTAATGGGCACGACCAAAAAGCTCAATGGCCACGCTTGCCGCCTTGCAATCACTAAGAGCGACGGGAGCGAGGTCAGTGACCTTGTGGATTGGAACAGCATGGATGAGAGCCAGATCCGGCCGGTCGAAAGCGAAATCCAACAGATCCTCTCCAAGCACGGGCGCCATGGTCTGGCCGCTGCCATGCGCGCGATTTGGACTCAGCTCGAGGCGGAAGAAAAACCCAAGGAATCCTGATCACTATGGCGACTCAAACTCCTGTTCGAGATAATAAATGGCCTGAAGACGCAGCCTTAATCCGTCATGTTCTGAGCCTTTCTGGCGGCAAGGATAGCGCGGCGCTCGCGGTCTATCTTCGTGATCGCGTGCCGAACATGGAATACATCTTCCACGACACCGGTAAGGAACTGCCGGACACTTACGAATATCTAGAGCGTTTGGAAGGTTTTCTAGGCCGGAAGATCGTGCGCACTACCTTCGGAACCACGTTCGACCACCTACTGCGAGTCAAAGGAGGAATGCTTCCTTCCAACCATCGGAGGTGGTGCACAGAATTGATGAAACTGAAGCCTTTCGAGGACTATATCGGTAGCGATTTCTGTATAAATTATGTTGGCATCCGAGCGGATGAAGAACGGGTAGGTTATATCAGCCACAAACCTAACATCCGTGCCGTATTTCCGTTCAGGGATGACGGGATCAACTACGAAGGTGTCCAGCGAATTCTTGAGGAATCGGGCCTCGGTATGCCCCTCTATACGGAATGGGGCCGCACCCGGAGTGGCTGCTTCTTTTGCTTTTACCAGCAGAAAATCGAGTGGGTTCGGCTCAAGCAGCACTATCCAGACTACTACGAGCAGGCTAAGGCTTACGAGAAACCAAACCACGTGAATGGCAATGTATTCTACTGGTGCGGCGACGAATCGTTGGCCGAACTGGAGCAGCCGGCTCGCATGACACAAATCGAGGAGAATTGGCGCAAGACTCAAGAGCGACTTGCGAATCGCCAAACGGACCGCTCGTTGGCCGAAACTTTTGGGGGCCTCAAAGTCGCGCCGAGGCGTCGCGAAGGGTGCCTGCTTTGCCAACTCTGACCATGCCAACTTTTCATTACATCGCATGACGGACGGAGAGCAATTCATCCACCTCCTGGGCGCCTACGCCGCCCACGACTCTGGGTCCAATCGGGCTAGCTTTCACGAGCGCATGGAGCGCTATGTGGAACAACTCGGTATTCCGCCCATCGACTTCGACCACGGGCTCGAAACGGAAATACTCTCGCTCTTTGATCTTTCGACCGACAAGTGGACGAACGTATTTATTTGCGGTGAGGCGGGAGGCGGAAAAACCCGGATGATCCACAAAATCCAGCGAGAGACCTTTGGTCAAGCCGCCAAAAAATCTACATGCTGGCGCGAGGAAGGCCAAACGCCTAAAGGCACAGTCTACTGTGCCCACATAAACCGTGACCTGAGCGCGTCTAGAAAGTTTGGTGCTTCGGATTCCCTTACCTACGAGAAGGAAGAAATTCGGCTCTACAGCTCGCTGATTCTTGGCAAGGCCCCGGAGGATGGAATCCATAGATTCTTCGTCATCGCCGCCAACGATGGGCAACTGCTGAGCGCTTGGAAAGACCATGCCAATTCCTGCGAGGAAGCGGCACGCGCGCTAAAGATCATTGAGCATACCCTCCAAACTGGTAATGCCCCGGAAGGCGTTCCAATGAGGCTTTTCCACCTTTCCTCGCTGCGGACCAAGACAAACTTCGAGCGCTGCATGGACGCACTGCTGGACCACCCCGGTTGGCAGACGCTGGAGAAAGAGCATTCAGGCGCGACCGACATTTTTTCGCCGACCTCACATCTACGGCGCAACCGGGACGCCCTACGCGACCCGATCATTCGCTCCCGGTTGCTTGATCTCGCCCGCTTGTGCGAAGCCAACGACTGGCATTTTCCGGTGCGCAATATGCTCGCACTGCTTGCCAATGCCATCCTTGGCAAGGCAGACCGTAAGATCGCGCCATCGGGCGTGATGAATCTCGACCAACTCCGGACCCTCGCAGCAGAACAAGCTGGCTCGGGAGCAGACTTCTTCTCAAGCATCCTTTGCCTGAACCTCGATCCCGAATGGAGAGAGAAGACCCTCGGTGCGATCGAATCATTTCGCGTTGGCTACGAGACTTTGAACATCGCCGACGGGCTAATTCTCTTCGGTCCCGAACCCGGAGAGGACTATACCGCAGATCACAAGTCGATATTCTGCGAGGATCCGATCTTCCCGCCCGACGAGGACTTTGAGCAGCTCCGCTGCACCTATCTCAACGCGGGTCCGAGTGACGACCCTGACAGCCCGTTTCATGAACAACTAGTCGCCCAGCGTCGCCGACTGTTTTTCCGCACACCTCAACACTTGGAGGCGCAATACGATCCGTGGAGGCTAACCAACTTTCATCACGCCAGGGAGTATCTGGATGCGTTTCTCGATCCCGCTGATGCGGGCAAAGCTCCCAGCCAGCGAGAACTCCACGATTTGGTGCTCGGCTTAAACCGTGTGTGGACAGGGCTTCTCCTCGAGGAAAGTGACGACCTGTTCCTCGCTACAGCGTTGGACTATGCTTCCGCACCTTTTTGCGAGATCGAGGTTGCCCGCATTCGCACCCGTTCGGCATCAGGAGGAATGACACCCTACGTCTCCCTTGATGGTCCGTCCGGCGGTTCGCTTCTCCCATCCATCGCTGTCTACTTTCTCGAAGATCATCCGCCCGTCACTATGCGGATTACGCTTACTAGGTTCGAGTTCCTCAAGCGGGTGGCTGGCGGGGCGCTTCCCG
>JAZDIW010000129.1:0-15271 GCA_043804575.1 bacterium | reverse complement strand
CCGTCCAATAGGATGTCACCGTGGAGCCCATGGCTCCGACCGCCGCATGGTCGTCGCGAATCCAAGTCTCCATGAAGCATTCGACCGAGTAAGTGAAATTGCCGGTCAGACAGGAATAGCTTTGCACGAACGGGAAAACCGTATTGGTCAGACCATTGACATCGCTCTGATAGAAGGGCGGCCCGTCTCCCCAATAGGTTTCCGAGCCATGACCCGAGTAGATCGAAAGAGATCGTCCGTCGTTGTGGGCGGTGCGCACTTGCTGCGTCGTGGCATTGTAAGTGTGGCAGTAGAGCCTATCGCAAGTGTAACCATCCGGAGTCAGGTAGTTCGTGATCACATAGTTGTGCGTTCCCTCGCTGACCGGATAGTTGTCTTCGGATGCCATGAACACGGCTTTCTTCTGCCAATTCCGGGTGCCTGAAATCGTATTCTGTTCATAGCCTGTTGACTTCGTGATGATATTCGTGATATCCGTCAAATCCGCGATGGACCACCGCCCGAGGTCTATATCCGGCATGTAGTCTGAGCCCTCGAGCAAGGAGTAATTCAGGTCTGTCTTTGGATTTCCGCTGCCGCTTCCCGTCCAAGCCGGAATGGGTCCGGAATCACCGATGAAAAGTACAAAAGTGGGGGGAATCGGCCAATCGTTATAGGCAGTCTGGATGTAGGCTTTGATCAGTTCCTTTGTCGTGCCTGTCGTGCTCGTTGTCACAAGCACGGGCCGAAAACCCTTGCTGTATTTCCAGCTTATGTAGTTCAGAAGATCCGTGTTGGACTGCCAAGTAGGGTCGGTGATAATCAGCAGAAGAGGAGGTTCAGGCATTCCGTTTATTTCCAGAATCCCTGCGTCGAGCGAGGTCTTCATCATCAGGCGATCCGTCAGTATCTCAAACGGAAGGCTGGAGTATCGCGCTCTCTTGGCACGGGTCTCTTCCATATCGGCCCCCGGCAGCAGGATCTTCAAGCGAGCGGAGAGCAGGACCTTGACTTCCTGCCGTGCCGGATTGACATCCACCGGGTAGAGGACGAGTTCGGTGAATCGGTAGCCGCGCAGGATGCCAACCTGACCGAGTTCAATGGGCGAACTCACTTGGAACTGATCCATCTCGTAGAGTTGCCTGTTCCAATCGAACGGCGCATTTTCCCACGCACCGGGAATCTTTTCGATTGATGCTTGCACAGGCAGAATCGGAGCCGTGATTCCGAGCTCGGCAAAACTGAAGGTTTGGGTCTCGATATCAACAATCTGGAGCTGGGGCTGTGAACCGTAGGGAATGGAAATGAGCCTGCGAATCGCCGGCAGTTCGAGGCTGCCCACTTCACCCCAAATGCCCGCGTCTTCCACGGTCAAACGAGTGAACTGGCCGCCTCGCGTATCTACCAAACTCCGAATGAGGCCGGGCAGAGAAAAATCCAGGTCAAATTCATTGGATGAAGCGGCCGTGAGCTGCAATCGAGGTGGCCCTTGGCGCGAGATGCCGTCAAACGCCACGAATTCATCATCTCCAATGGCATACGCAAGGGAACCGAATGTAAAAAGTGCTGCACAGAATAGCGCGCAACCCAACCATCGTGAAAAGGGAATTCCTATCTTCATAGAATCCTCCATCGAATACCCTATTTGCAAGATGTAACTATAAAATGAGACAAAAACGCACAAAATCCTATGTTTCAATTATCCGTTGAATCGGCAAACGAATGCTCCACCAGAGCCTCATGGGTCGGCAGCATAATTGCCTAAAAAAGAAAGGCGTCCTTGAGCCGCCCTGTCCAATTAAAATACGAAAATTTTCAGTCAGATGCAACAGTCAAATTTCCGCGAAGTGATTCTCCTTTGCAGGTCGCTCGACCTACCACCGACCCCTAAGCTCGTAGCGCCCAGCTTGCTGGGCTGCAGAGTCGCCTATGATAATGTCCACTAATTTTGGCGTTGTTACTCTCCTGAATCGTGATGATGCAAGTGGGTCGGGAGATCCCTGCAGCATTGGGCCCGGCAAGCCGGGCGCTACTCATTCTGGCGGATTAGCCAATGGCAGAAGTCCGCGAGTCCTTCTTTGAATGACACGGTGCGTCGGAAACCGAGCTCGCTCTCGGCGAGCGTCGTGTCTGCGTAGGTCTGAAAGACATCTCCGGGCTGTGGAGGGTGATAGTCTCGTTGCAGAGGTTTTTGCAGAATTTCCTCGAGATGTTGCAGGAGACTCTCAAGGGTTACCGGGCTATTCGAGCCAAGATTGAAAATGCCGTAGCGAGGTTGCACGGATTGGGTGCACCAATCCATCGCGCCTTTGACTCCAGACAGAATGTCGCGGATATGAGTGTAGTCGCGCCGCGAGCTTCCATCGCCGAAGACAGGGATTGGGCGATCTGCCAAGGCGAGCTCCGTGAATTTCCGAATGGCCAAATCCGGCCGCTGCCTCGGGCCGTAGACAGTAAAGAAACGCAAGCAGGCGATACTCAGCCCATAGAGATGGTGGTATGTATAACAGAGGGCTTCTCCCGCCTTTTTGCTCGCGCCGTAGGGTGAGAGCGGATGGTCCGTTCGGTCGGACTCGCGGAAGGGGACTTCGCTGCGATCTCCATAGACGGATGAAGAGGAGGCAAAAATGAAATCTCTAACTCCAGCCTTTCGGGCAGCCTCGAGCAAGACAGCGGTTCCCCGGATATTCACATCCAGAAATTCCTCCGGCTCAAGAAGAGACGCGCGAACGCCTGCTCGTGCCGCCAAGTGAACAACCGATGAAAGGCTATTCTTGCGAAAAATGGTTGAGACGAGCTCCGCATCGCGAATGTCTCCTTCAACAAGCGAGAATTTCGCGTTTTTCATCCCCTGTCGAAGGTTTTTTTCTTTTTCCGCGCGAGGATAGTATGGGTCGAAGTTGTCCAATCCGACGACAGAATGCCCGCTTTCGAGGAGCATGTCACAGATATGCGAGCCGATAAATCCGGCCGCGCCGGTCACGAAGAGAGTGGGAGACAGGTCTTTCTCCATAATGAAATCCTGTTCAAGAGTGAGAGGTTCTGGCACGCACCGAATAGAATACTAAGTAATTTACCACAATATGGAACAGAGTCAAGTGCATTGGCCGATGCTTGGTGTCGGCAACGAATATTGAAATGCCAATGGCTTGACAATAGGCACACAATTTCATATATTTACAGTTCGGTATATGGCGGAGTAGCTCAGTCGGTAGAGCGGTGGCTTCATAAGCCATGAGTCGGGGGTTCGAGTCCCCCCTCCGCTACCCTTCGACCCTAACCTATCACGGACATAAAGCGGGAGACATGGTGGAGAGATTGATTGCCTATTGTGGACTCATTTGCAGTGAATGCCCGGGCTACATCGCCACACAGAAGGACGATGACGCCGAACGGAGAAAAGTCGCACAGACTTGGTCGGAGCAGTACGGCCATGAAATCAAGCCCGAAGATATTAACTGCGACGGCTGCAGATCGGAGGGGAGCAGACATTTGGGTTACTGCAACATCTGTGAGATCCGCTTATGTGGAATAGAGCGAGGGGTCGTCAACTGCGCCTTTTGCATGGACTATCCCTGTGAAAAATTGGAGAAGTTTTTCAAGATGGCGCCGGAGGCGAAGGCCACCTTGGATGGGTTCAAAGAAGGCCGCGGGTGAGGTCGCGAGGCACAGTAGTTAAAACCTTTCGTAGCCATTTTGCCCGCCGCATGGCGGGTTCTTCGTTTGCGAGGAGACAGAGCCGTGCAGGAGACTGAATTCGATATCCTCGAACAGGTCAGAGCCGTCCTGCAGGAGAATGCAGCAGGTCGCCCTTTGCTTCTGGCGGTTTCCGGTGGAGTTGACTCCGTCGCCATGCTCGACATCGTCCATCGTGTGGCGCTGCAGGTTGACTGCCGGTGTGCCGTGGCTCATGTTGACCACGGCTTGCGAGTGGAATCAGCGGCAGATGCGGAGTTCGTGTCAGATTTGGCGAGCCGATATGGTCTGCCCGCACAAAATCGCAAGGTGGATGTGCGTTCCTTGGTGCGAGCAGAAAAGCTCTCCCAAGAGGCCGCCGCTCGCAGACTTCGCTATCAAGCACTGGAGGAAATGGCGTCGGAAGCTCGCTGCGAGTTCATCCTGACAGCTCACACGGCGGATGATTCTGCCGAGACTTTTCTGCTTCGGTTTATCCAGAGTCCCGACTGGTGGGAATGGACTTCCATTCCGACAAAGCGCGGGAAGATGTTGCGGCCCTTGATCGCCGTGCGTCGCCAATGCCTGCATAATTATGTGCTGCGACACGGACTTGCATGGCGCGAGGATTCCACGAACAGGGATCCAAGGTTTTCCCGCAACTACCTGCGCTTGAAGGTGTTGCCGCAGCTGGCTGATCAAAGTGGTGGTGTGGATATTCCCGCCTTAGCGCGTGCGGGGGCGTCCATTCGTGAAGTCGTGGGCGATTTTCTGAAGGAAGCGGAGCACTTCGCAAGAGAGGCGGAAACGGAACAAGGGAAAATGGTGCTTGCTATTGGCGAGATTTTCCTTTATTTTAATATGATACCATGGGCGCCCGTTGAGCGCGCTGTGGCCGCCGCCACAGGCAATCCTGCTCTTCGGTGGCCGGCGTGGCGACGGCGCCAAGTCACCGAGTTCATCAGCGCCAAGACTCCGAAGGCTTTGCTTGCAATTGCTGAAGACGCTTGGCTGATTCGCCATGGAGAAAGGCTCGCCGTGACACGCAGACTGCCCGAGGCGGTTTCTTACCCGCTACAGGGCATCGGATGTCACCGGCTTGAAGGAGCAGGCGAACTGAAGGTGGCTATCAAGCCGAATGATGGCGCACTTGCCAATGGGAACCGCATTTGCATCCGAAGTGAGCTGGCCGCTGAGAGCTTTCTATTGCGCACTTGGCAACCGGGCGATGGAATGAATATTTTCCGGCGGGGCAATCGCAAAGTCGCCAACTTGCTGAGCGAGGTGCACGCTGATCCCATTTCCCGAAGGAGTGCCTTGGTCCTGTGCGACGCGGAAGGACCTTTTTGGCTGGTGGGGCATTGGAGCGACCAGCGAGTCCGGCCTTTGCCGAGTGATGAATTTATCGCGGAGTTGGAATGGAAGCCGAACACATTGCCGAACTGATGGAAGTGGGTGAAATCGTCGGAGAGCCCCCGCGACGCTTCCGGCGCTTTCTTCGCGCGGAAGTGATTGACCGGCGGGTGCTGGAAATCGCACAAAAGATGCGCAGCGAATATGCTGGCAAACTCCCCATCATGGTGGGAGTCCTCAACGGGAGTTTCATCTTCTTGGCGGATCTGATTCGCTATATGGCGATTCCGTGCGAGGTGGATTTCGTCAAGATTTCCAGCTATGAGAAAGCGATGCGCTCCTCGGGCGCGGTCCTGATGAAGAAGGACCTCGATGCGCAAGTGGCGGACAGGCATGTTGTCTTGGTGGAAGATATTGTGGACACGGGAGGCTCCGTTCGATTTCTTCTGGATCACTTTCGGCAGAAGAAACCGGCAAGTCTGGCCGTCGCAACGCTTTTTTTGAAGCCCGAGGTCTTTCAGCCGAAATGCCATTTAGATTATGTCGGTCTTGAGATACCGAATCGGTTTGTGGTGGGATATGGCCTGGATTGCGGTCAGCAATGGCGCCATCTTTGCGACCTGTATGCGCTGATGGATGAGTCGTCGTAACGAGGGGGAGGAAAAGTTGAGCGAGGAACGCGACAACAAGAAGAAGAAACCGCCCGAAGAGAAGATCGAGTGGCGGCGTGCGTCCAAGACTCTTTGGATTTTTCTCCTCATCGCCATCGCCGTTATTATCCTCTCGCAGCTCAATTTGCGCGAGAAAGAGGCCATCATTCCCTATGACCGCTTTGAGCGGCTTGTGGACGAAGGAAAGGTCCAGAGTGGAACCGTTTTCGAACAGGTTTTCTACGGCACCCTGAAACCCACCGAGACACCTGGCGAGGAATCCGGCAAGAAGTTCCGGACAACTCTGCCACCCTATATGGATAACGCCATGGTGCAGCGCTGGCGTGAAAAGGGAGTCTCCTATGAATTCAAGGTCAAGCGCACGGATCTTGGCGTTCACCTGCTCAACATGCTTCCGTGGATTTTCCTCTTGGGCTTTGGCTTCTTTCTGCTGCGCCGACTGCAGGGTGGGGGGGCTCCGCGAGGGATTTTCTCGTTCGGCAAGAGCCGCGCCAAACTAATCGTAGAGAATAAGTCTCGGGTAACCTTCGCCAATGTGGCCGGAGCCGACGAAGCGAAAGAGGAATTGCAGGAGATTATCTCCTTCCTGCGGGATCCCAAGAAATTTCAAAAGTTGGGTGGGCGAATTCCTCGAGGTGCACTCCTGCTCGGCCCGCCGGGAACAGGCAAGACGCTGATGGCGCGCGCCGTCGCGGGGGAAGCCGAAGTACCTTTCTTTTCGATGAGTGGGGCGGATTTCGTCGAAATGTTTGTCGGAGTGGGAGCCAGCCGCGTGCGCGACCTGTTTGAACAGGGAAAGAAACACGCTCCTTGTATTATCTTCATTGACGAAATTGATGCGGTGGGCCGTCAGCGAGGCGCGGGACTTGGGGGCGGGCATGATGAGCGGGAACAAACGCTGAACCAGCTCTTGGTGGAGATGGACGGTTTCGACCCCAATGAAGGTGTGATTCTGCTGGCCGCGACCAACCGGCCGGATATCCTCGACCCCGCGTTGACGCGTCCCGGGCGTTTCGACCGTCAAATCGTGGTGGATCGCCCGGATGTGCGCGGGCGAGAAGGAATCCTGCGGGTTCATACAAAGAACATACCATTGGCCGATGATGTGGATTTGGCAGTGCTTGCGAAAGGGACGCCGGGACTCGCGGGCGCGGAACTGGCAAATTTGGTCAATGAAGCGGCTCTGATTGGTGCCCGGCGCGACGCGGACTTCGTGACCATGACCGATATGGACCAAGCCAAAGACAAGGTCATGATGGGCCCTGAGCGAAAGTCCCTTCTCATCAGTCCGGAGGAGAAACGCTCCACAGCCTATCATGAAGCCGGTCATGTTCTTGTAGCGAAACTGATTCCGAACAGCGATCCCGTTCACAAGGTAACCATTATTCCGCGGGGTCGAGCTTTGGGACTGACGCACTTCTTACCTCTCGATGAAAAGCACAACTACCCTCGCAGCTATCTTGAAAGTGTGTTGGCTCGCCTGTTGGGAGGGCGGGCGGCGGAACTGATTGTCTTTGGGGAAACGACCACGGGTGCGGGGGACGACTTGGAAAAGGCCACGCAAATTGCGCGAAAGATGATTTGTGAATGGGGAATGTCCGAGAAGCTCGGGCCCTTGACCTACGGCCAGAAGGAAGAAGAGATTTTCATCGGGCGTGAGATTAGCCAGGTTCGCGACTACAGCGAACAGACGGCTGAACTCATTGATTCTGAGGTGCGTCGGATTGTGACCGAAGCGGACGAGACGGCAGAGCGGTTGATTCGGGAGCACCGTAACGGACTTGACCGCCTGGCATCCGCCCTTTTGGAGCGTGAAAGTCTGGATGGCGAGGAAATTGACAAGATTCTGCAACTTCCCCGGACGGATTCCCCGGAGCAGGCTCAAGGGGAGACGGAAGCCGCTCAGGTTGCACTTTGACGGGTGGTAGTGCTGTTGAACATAATGTCGGAGCGAATCATTTCTCTTCATCAGGCACTAGCCAACACGCTCCTGCGTGTTGGATGGTTCATTAGATTGGCGAGTCCACCAGACGGTCAGGGTCGGTTCTGATGTATGGGGAAGAGCAACACGCAGGAGCGTGTTGCCTAGTTCGATACAAATGCTTTGGCGCCGTCGGCAGTTTGGAGACGGGCAAAGCGGCAGTCGGGTTTATCTTCCGTCGTCAGGCGATAGTCCAAGGTTCCCCCAAGTGATTGACCAGGAAAAGATCAAGAAAGCGGTTCACCTTCTCATCGAAGCAATCGGGGAAGACCCGACGCGGGCGGGTCTTGCCGGGACGCCCGAACGAATGGCGCGCATGTACGCGGAGATCTTCGGTGGCATCGGGAGCAATCCGTCCGAAGAGATCCAGCTTTTCCCCACGGAAAATGAAGACGAGATGATTATCGTGCGGGATTTGCCCTTCTATTCCATGTGTGAGCATCATCTGCTTCCCTTTTGGGGTTTCGTTTCCATCGCCTATATCCCGAAGAACAATCTGGTGACCGGCTTCTCGAGCCTGGCGCGGATTGTCCATCTATACGCGACGCGCCCTCAGCTTCAGGAGCGTATGACCGTGGAGATCGCCGAGACGCTCATGGCGACCTTGAAGCCTCTGGGCGTTTTTGTCGTTCTTCGGGCTCAGCACCTGTGTCTGATGATGCGCGGCGAGAAGGTGCACGGCACATGGACGGTCACTTCCGCCATGCGGGGCGCGATGCGTCGCGAAGCCACGCGGCTTGAGGCTTTGCATTTGATGGATGGGAAATAACCGGCGAACCCGCGCAACTTCCCGATGGACACCCGTGCTTCTCTATTGGAAACGGCAAAGCCTGCCGTTTTTCGTCATGCGGCCGGCGACCTTCCCATCGGTCAGCGCACGCTGCTGATGGGTGTGGTGAATGTCACGCCGGATTCGTTTTCTGACGGCGGGCTCTATTTCGACGCGCAAGCCGCCGGAGAGTATGCTCTTTCTTTGGCGAGTGAAGGAGCAGATATTCTCGACATCGGGGCGGAATCCACGCGCCCGGGGAGCTTGCCGATTTCCACAGAGGAGGAGCTTGGACGCCTCCTGCCCGTCCTCGAGGCCGTGGCGTCGAAGACAACCGTTCCAATTTCGGTGGATACCTATAAGGCGTCCGTCGCGGACATCGCGCTGAAATCGGGCGCGGTTATTATCAACGATATTTCCGGATTCCATTTCGATCCCGCTTTGCCGGAGATTTGCGCGCGGCACAAAGCAGGTGTCATCCTCATGCATATCAAGGGAACGCCGCGCGACATGCAACGGGATCCGACCTACGGCGACCTTCTCGGTGAAATCACAGCCTATCTGAAAGAAGGAATTGAGCGGGCAAACGAAGCCGGCATCGAACGAGAGAGAATTCTGCTGGATCCGGGCATCGGTTTCGGCAAGACTTTTGACGACAACTATCGTCTCATTGCCGGACTGCGAAAGCTTGCGGCTTTGGGTTTTCCTCTGCTTGCGGGACCTTCGCGCAAGGGTTTCACAGGCGAGTTCAGTAAGCTGCCTCCTCATAAAAGACAGTTTGCAACCGCCGCGGCGGTGACTCTCTCGATTCTTTGCGGCGCTTCGCTCGTGCGCGTTCACGATGTGGCCCAAATGAGAGAAGTCGCCTCGATCGCGGATCGATTTCTTCGAGTAACAAGTGGCCAGTGGCAAGGTAATACAAATCGCGCCGATGACCCCAGAGCATCTCGGTGAGGTCTTGGCGATTGAAAAGGCGTCCTTCGACGACCCCTGGTCTTTGGCGTGCTTTCGGGATTTGTTAGTGCAACCTGCGGTAAGTTGGGTCGCCATAGAAGATGGGTATGTCGTCGGCTATTTGATCACGATTTGGGCGCTGGATGAAATTCACCTTGTTAATCTTGCCGTGCGAGCGGACAGGCGCCGCTGCGGAATCGGAAATCAGCTTATGAATTTTCTGATGAAGCAGGCAAAGGCGAGAAACGCGCGAGCGATTTATCTCGAAGTGCGCCGCTCGAACGAGGCGGCCATCGCTTTCTATCGGCAGCGCGGATTTAGTCTCCTGTATGAACGGAAGCGTTACTATAACAACGGCGAAGATGCTTGGATCATGGAATGCGGACTTGATGTTGGTGATGGAGCGAATCAGGAAGTGCGCGAATCTCACCCAACCACATCGGGGCAGGTGACATAACATGGCGATGGATTGGTTTCGAAAAGATCGTGAGGGTTTGGCACCTCAAGCCAAGAAGGAAACACCGGACGGGCTTTGGATCAAGTGCGAGAGCTGCAGCGAGATTATCTTCCGGCGCGAGCTGGAAAGGCTTCTTCTGGTCTGCCCCCGGTGCCGCTTTCACTTTCCCATGTCGAGCTCGCAGTACATCTCCCTTTTAATTGATGAGGGAACCTGGGAGGAGATGGATGCGCATATCCGCCCGCAGGATCCGCTGCTTTTCCGCGATTCTCAGAAATATCCGGAACGCATCGCAAAGACCGTCAAGAAGACCGGGCATCAGGAAGCCATCAGTACAGGTATTGGGAGATTATCGGAATTCCCTGTTGTTCTGGGCGTGATGGATTTTGATTTCTTGGGCGGCTCGGTGGGTTCGGTCGTGGGTGAAAAAATCGCCCGCGCCGTGGATCGCGCGGTCGCGGAGCGCCGTGCCGCAGTTATGATTAGCTCATCGGGCGGCATGCGGATGCAGGAAGGCATGGTCTCGCTGATGCAAATGGCAAAGGTGAGTGTGAAATTTAGTGAGCTGGCCGCTGCGAAGCTGCCTTATATTTCCGTCCTGACGAATCCGACAACCGGAGGCACGACGGCCTCGTTCTCCATGCAAGGCGATGTCATTCTCGCAGAGCCCCGTGCCCTGATTGGTTTTGCAGGGCCGCGCGTGATTAAGATGACGATTGGCCAGGATCTGCCGGAAGGGTTTCAGCGCTCCGAGTTTCTCTTGGAGCACGGATTCATTGACCGAATCGTTGAACGCAAAGACATGAAGAAGGAGCTGGCGAATATCCTCTCCTTTTTCGCGAGCGAGAGTGCCGAGTGAGAATTCTACTGTCCAATGATGATGGAATTCAGTCCCCGGGTCTGCACGCCTTGGCCGAGACCCTGGCGGATCTGGGTGAGATTTGGGTGGTGGCACCCGACCGCGAGCAGTCGTCCGTGGGGCACGCGATTACGCTTTCGGATCCGATTTGGCTTCGGCCTTACACCTTTAATGGTGTCCATGCGGCTTTTGCGGTGGGAGGTACGCCCGCCGATTGCGTGAAGCTCGCCCTGACCGCTCTAATGCCCGAGCGACCTGATTTGATTGTGTCCGGAATCAATCGAGGAGAGAATACGGGCATATCTACCATCTATTCCGGGACTGTTTCGGCGGCAACGGAAGGAACGATTAGCGGTGTTTCTTCTCTCGCGATTTCCCTGGATTCTTTTACCTCCAATACATTCGGCCCCGCTGCCCGAATCGCTCGCAAGCTCGCGGTCTTGGTGGCGCGGCACGGCCTGCCCGAGGATACGCTTCTGAATGTGAATGTCCCGAATTTGCCCGAGGCGGAACTGAGAGGCATTCGCATTACGCGCCAAGGACGCGCTCGCTGGAAAGAGACTTTCGAGAAGCGCGTGGATCCCCGAGGGCGCATGTATTATTGGATGGATGGCCATAAAGTTGAGCTGGATGAGCCTCCCGATACCGACGGGCGAGCGCTCAAGGAAGGTTTCGTCGCCGTCACGCCCGTCCGGCTCGACATGACACACGGCGCGTTTGTGGACGAGCTGAAGGCTTGGCTTCTCGAATTGCCCGAACCGGAACCCACCCACCTTGTCTGAAAACAAGCGGAGAATCCCCATCGAGCGTCTCGTCGTCCTGGATTTCGGCTCCCAAACAACCCAACTGATTGCTCGTCGCATTCGCGAGGCGGGAGTCTATTGTGAGATATTGCCTCATCATGCCCGCTTGGACGAGATCGTCAAAGAAGGGACACGCGGAATAGTCCTTTCGGGTAGCCCTGCAAGCACACGAGTACTTACTTCGCCTCGCCCTCCCGACGGACTGTTCGATTTGGAGCTGCCGATTCTCGGCATCTGCTATGGGATGCAGCTCATCGGTCAGCACTTTGGCATGCAGGTGCATGCGCGCAATCAGCGGGAGTTTGGCCGCGCCAAGCTTCGTTTGAGCCAAGAAAGCCCCCTCTGGAAAGACATGGAGTCCGAGCAGGTCGTTTGGATGAGCCATGGAGACTATCTTGCGGAGCCGCCCAAGGATTTTGTGCTCATTGGTCAAACGCAGGGAAGCGCTGTCTCCGCGCTCATGCACAGGACACGGCCGATTTTTGGCGTGCAGTTTCATCCCGAGGTCTCGCATACCTTGAATGGGAGGGAAATGCTCGCCAATTTTGCCTATAAGATTTGCCGTTGCGAGGGAGGCTGGGGTGCACATGCTTTCTTGGAACGCGCCATTCCTGAAATTCGAGACAGGGTGGGAACGAAACGCGTGCTCTGTGCCCTGTCGGGTGGGGTGGATTCGTCGGTAACGGCCGCGCTTTTGGCGCAGGCGATTGGGGAGCGGCTGACTTGCGTCTTCGTGGACAACGGTCTCTTGCGCAAGAACGAGGCATCGCAGGTGGAGACGGTTTTCGGCTCACAGCGCCACCTGAATCTGCAGGTTGTGGACGCAGGCCGGAGATTCCTCAGCAGACTCGAAGGGGTTACGGAGCCTGAGCAGAAGCGCAAGATTATCGGTGAGGAATTTATCGCAGTCTTTCAGGAGGAAGCGGCCAAGATCGAGGGCCTGGATTTCTTGGCCCAAGGCACGCTCTATCCGGATGTGATTGAAAGCACTTCGGTGCGGGGCCCGTCGGCCACGATCAAATCGCATCACAATGTCGGCGGTCTGCCCGAGGTGCTGCACATGCAGCTCATTGAACCTTTGCGCGAGCTGTTCAAAGATGAGGTGCGGGCGGTGGGTCGTCTGTTGGAATTGCCTGCCGAAGTTGTGGAGCGACATCCTTTCCCCGGTCCGGGACTGGCGGTGCGCATCATCGGCGAAGTTACCGAGGAAAGATTAGACATCCTGAGGGAAGCCGACGCCGTCTTTCTTGAGGAGCTGCATGCTGCCAATTGGTATGGCCGTGTCGCTCAAGCCTTCGCGATCTTGCTGCCTGTCCGCACCGTGGGCGTCATGGGGGATGAGCGGACTTATGAGTGCGTCATTGCCCTGCGTGCGGTGGATACCTCGGATTTCATGACGGCGGATTTCACCCGCCTCTCTTGGGATGTGTTGGCTCGCGCGGCCAGCCGGATTGCCAATGAAGTGCGCGGAGTCAATCGGGTCGTGTTCGATATCACGACGAAACCCCCGGCAACTGTGGAGTGGGAATAGGAAAGAAAGCTAACGATTCTTCGAACTGAGTATCACTTACTTGTAGGAAAGACTCCACATGTGCGGCATTATCGGCTATGTAGGGAATCGAGAGATGCTCCCCCTGCTCATTCAGGGGCTGAAGCGGATGGAATATCGCGGCTACGACTCGGCGGGAGTTGCTCTTTTGGGCTCCAACGGACTCTTTATCAAGAAGGATAAGGGAAGAGTCGCCGATTTGGAGGCGATGTTGGGAGGTGTGCGCGTCGAGGCCCGGGTCGGAATCGGTCATACCCGGTGGGCCACGCACGGGGTTCCGAATGCCGTCAACGCGCATCCCCATACGGACGACAGAGAGCTGATTGTTTTGGCACACAACGGCATTATCGAGAACTACGAGGCCTTGCGGGAGGAATTGAGTCGAAGCGGTCACAAGTTCCGAACCGACACGGACACGGAGACCGTCGCGCAGCTCATTGCAGAGGTCTATGACGGAGATCTCTTCTCGTCCGTCTGTCGGGCGCTGCGGCTCGTTCGGGGGGCCTATGGTTTGGTGATTCTGTGTGCCCAAGAACCGGATCGAATCGTTGCGGCGCGCCTTGGAAGTCCCATGGTCATCGGTCACGGAAAAGGCGAGAATTTCGTGGCTTCGGATTTGGCGGCCTTTGTCGAGTTCACGCGGGATGTCACCTACTTGGAGGACGGGGAAGTCGCGCTCATCACCAAAGATGAGATTGTCCATAAGACGCTTAGCGACAAATTCGTCCCGAAGAAAATCGAGAAGATATCCTTTGACATCGAACACATCGAGAAGGGCGGCTATCCTCACTTCATGCTTAAAGAGATCCACGAGCAGCCGCGGACGATTGAAGACGCGATGCGAGGCCGTCTGCTGCTCGAGGAAGGAATGACTCGTTTCGGCGGAATGCGCGAGCGCGACGCCGAGTTTGCCGGGGCCGGCCGTGCGATCTTCGTGGCCTGCGGGACTTCCTGGCACGCGGCGCTTGTGGGCGAATATCTCTTTGAAGAGCTGGCGGGATTGCCTGTGGAAGTGGAATATGCTTCCGAATTTCGGTATCGAAGTCCCATCCTCGATGACAACACGGTTGTCTTCGCCATTTCTCAATCGGGCGAAACCGCGGATACCCTGGCCGCGGTGCGAGAAGCGAAGAACCGGGGAGCGACGGTTTTCGGCATCTGCAATGTCGTGGGTTCTTCGATTGCCCGGGAGACTCATGCGGGGGTTTATCTCCACGCGGGACCCGAAATCGGCGTAGCCTCGACAAAAGCCTTCACATCCCAGATTACCGTGCTCTCGATGTTGGCGCTCAGCCTGGGCAGGCGCCGTCACATTTCGGCGGCGGACGGGCGCGGTTTTATCGAGGAGTTGCGTGCGATTCCGCGCAAAGTCGCCGACATCTTGGGAAGAGAGGAGGAAATCCGCGCCATCGCACAGCAGTATCGCGAGCATCGCAACTTTCTCTATTTGGGTCGAGGCGTCAATTTCCCCGTCGCGCTGGAGGGTGCGTTGAAGCTCAAGGAGATCTCCTATATCCATGCGGAAGGCTACCCCGCCGCCGAGATGAAGCACGGCCCTATCGCCTTGATTGATGAAGACATGCCGGTCGTTTTCCTTGCCATTCGGGATGGCACCTATGAAAAAATCCTCTCCAATATCGCGGAAGTGCGCGCAAGGCGCGGCCGCGTTATCGCGATTGCAACGGAAGGGGACGGCGAAATCGCCGCAAGGGTGGATCATGTCATCTATGTGCCGCCGACTCATCCCGTGCTGAGCCCGCTTTTGACCGTCATTCCGCTTCAGCTTCTCGCGTATCACATGGCGGTGATGCGCGGCTGCAATGTGGACATGCCTCGCAATCTCGCCAAAAGCGTCACGGTGGAGTAGGAAGATGAGGACACTCGCCGTGTATAGGGTTCATAGAAGACTGGGCCGAATCATCACCAAGACAATTCTTGTTGGGTTGGCGCATTCTTTCCTCGCGTGCGCCGTCTTCGGCAGCGCGCTTCTGGATGAAGCATTGGAATCGTTCCGGCAAGGCGACTATGCTCGCGCGCAGAGGGTGCTGGAGGAATTCCTGGAAAGGCCCGCGCCTGCACAGGAGGATGCGGCGATGTTCCTTCTTGTGCGGGTTCATCTGTCTCTTCGCCATGCGGCAAAGGCCGATGACCTTGCCGAGAAACTCATCAAACGCTTCCCGGAGAGTAGTTATGCTGACGACGCGCACTACGCGCGAGCCGA
>JAZDIW010000128.1:0-5184 GCA_043804575.1 bacterium | reverse complement strand
GTGATTCACTTGGGAGAGCGCGAGTGTTCCATCCAGCGGCGGCATCAGAAAATCATCGAGGAAACGCCGTCGGTTGCACTGACGGATGAACTTCGGCAAAAAATGGGCGTGGCGGCGGTGCGGGCTGCGAAGGCTTGCGGCTATGTCAATGCGGGCACAGTCGAGTGCATGCTCGATGCCGACCGCAATTTCTACTTTCTCGAAATGAATACACGCCTTCAAGTGGAGCACCCCGTGACCGAAATGGTGACGGGAATCGACCTCGTCAAATGGCAACTTCGCATTGCGGCCGGAGAGAAGCTCACTTTGAAACAGAATGACATTCTTCCGAGAGGACACGCCATTGAGGCGAGGCTCTATGCAGAGGATGTCGCTTCGGGATTCCTGCCGGCGACGGGGACAATCAACTACCTTCGCCCTCCCGCCGGACCGGGAGTTCGCGAGGATAGCGGCGTTGCAGAAGGCCGTGAAGTCTCGCGATACTATGATCCTCTATTCTCAAAACTGATTGCCTGGGGCCAACATCGCCACGAAGCCATAAGCCGCTTGGCTCGCGCTCTGCGTGAGTATCGGATTTCGGGAATTCGAACCACGATTCCCTTTTGCCTCTTCGTCATTGAACATCCCGATTTCCAAAAAGGGGAATTCGATACCCGTCTTGTCGACACAAAGCTTCATCGCGAGTTTCTGGAGGTGGCCGCACCTATGGAAACAGAACGCGCCATGGCCGCCGCCTTGGCGTTATCTTTCAAACAGAATGGATCCTCTATCGGCGGCGGAACTGCACGCAAGGAGGCTCCGTCACAACGCAGTGGTTGGAAATGGATGAATCGCCATGATACCCTCTCAGAGATGTGAGAAGACTATGCCGAATGATACGGTGTATGTCCGGTTGGACAACCACGAATACGAAGTAGCCTTTGAGAAAGACCGAATTCTGGTGAACGGCTTTCCTGTTCCGGTGGAGCTTCTTCCGGCTTCCCACAAAGCTTTGGTTCGGGCGCGCATAGGAAATCAAATCGTGGATTTCCCTATGGATTTCACGGATGAGGGAGCTCGGATTCTCTTTGCGGGACATGACTATGTGGTGCAATTCGAGGACTATCGGCGGCGAATGCTGCGCTCTTTGGGAGCCGCAGGCGAGCAGCGTCGGGCGGCCGTCAGCGTCAAAGCTCCCATGCCCGGACTGGTCGTCAAAATCGAGGCAAAAGTAGGTCAGAACGTGACAAAGGGCCAGGGTGTGATCGTGGTGGAAGCCATGAAAATGGAGAATGAAGTGCGCGCTCCGGATAGCGGCGTTGTGAAGGAAATCCGCGTGAAGGAACGCCAGACCGTGGAAAAAGGCGAGGTGCTTGTTGTCATTGAATAAGTCGGCGCGGGAAGAATGGGAAAGGGCCGTCGAGGAGTCATTGCCTGATACACCCGAGAGAAAAGAGGAGTTCACAACTCCCTCGGGTATTCCCATCAAGCGACTCTATGAGCCTTCCGACGCCGAAAGCATAGAGAAGGAACTGGGATATCCCGGATTCTATCCTTTCACGCGCGGCGTGCAGCCCACGATGTATCGCGGACGACTCTGGACCATGCGCCAATATTCCGGTTTCGGCACCGCCGAGGAGTCCAATCAGCGCTATCGCTATCTGCTGAGCCAGGGACAAACGGGTCTCTCCGTCGCTTTTGACTTGCCCACGCAAATCGGATATGACAGCGATGATCCCGAGGCGGCGGGTGAAGTGGGGCGCGTCGGTGTCGCCATCAGCTCGCTGGAAGACATGGAACACCTCTTTCGAGACATTCCGCTCGAGAGAATCAGCACTTCCATGACCATCAGCGCGACCGCCGCAATCGCTCTTGCCTTCTATATTGCGATGGCTCGTAAGATGGGCTGTGACGAGAAGCGACTGGAAGGCACCGTTCAGAATGATATCTTGAAGGAATATGTGGCGCGGGGAACCTATATTTATCCTCCGCGGCCCTCGATGCACTTGGTTACGGACATCATTGTCTATTGCAAAGACGCGCTTCCCAAGTGGAACAGCATCTCGATTTCGGGTTATCATATCCGCGAAGCGGGGGCAACCGCTGTTCAGGAACTCGCCTTCACATTCGCCAACGCGATGGCCTATGTGGAAGCGACTCTCGCACGCGGGATAGGGATTGACGAATTTGCGCCGCGCCTTTCTTTCTTCTGGGACTGCCACAGCAATTTTTTCGAGGAAATCGCCAAATTCAGGGCGGCGCGGCGTCTATGGGCACGATGGATGAAAGAGCGATACGGAGCGAAGAATCCCCGCTCGCAGATGCTCCGGTTCCATACGCAGACGGCAGGATGTTCCCTGACGGCGCAGCAGCCCGAGAACAATGCCGTGCGTGTCGCTTTGCAGGCATTGGCAGCCGTGCTTGGCGAAACTCAGAGCCTGCACACGAATGCGCGCGATGAAGCGCTGTCTCTTCCAAGCGAGGCATCCGCGCGTTTGGCGCTTCGGACGCAGCAAATCATCGCTTACGAATCCGGAGTCGCCGACACCATTGATCCCTTGGCTGGTTCCTATTTCGTCGAGGCATTGACTCGAGAAATCGAACAGCGAACAGAAGTCTATTTAGAGACCATTGACAAAATCGGCGGAGCAGTCGCTGCTGTCGAGGCGCACTACTTTCAAGAGGAAATTTCCCGAGAAGCTTATCGGCATCAGAAAGAGATTGAATCCGGCCAGCGCCTCATCGTGGGTGTGAACCGCTTCGTTGAGGAGACGGGTGAGGAGCCGCTTGAGCTTCCGAAGGTTGATCCTTTGCTCGAAGAGAAGCGGCGCAAAGAGCTTCGGGAATTGCGTGCAAAAAGAGATAAGGCAAAGGTCGAAAATGCCTTGCGCGCGCTGAAACGGAATGCGCAGACCGATGAAAACCTCATGCCGATACTGATAGATTGCGCGCTTTGCCAGGCCACTTTGGGCGAAATCTCGAATGCTCTTCGTGAAGTCTGGGGAGAGTATAAAGAATAGAGATGTTCTGGGATTCTGATAGCTTCCGGCAGCTACTTCAAACGCGGCATTTTGGAAGGGAGATCGTTTTCATTCAGGAGATTGATTCGACCAACCGGTGGCTTTTGGAAAAGGAGACAGAGTTCCATTTGGCCGGTGCAACGGTTGTAGCGAATCATCAGACGGCCGGTCGCGGAAGACATGGCCGCCGGTGGGAGGATGTCCCGGGCAAATCCCTTCTTTTTTCCGTGCTCCTGCGACCGGGAAAGGACAGTTCTCCTTTGGGGTTCCTATCCCTTGCCGCGGGCCTGGCTATTGCAGAGGCGACCATCCGAATTTGCAGATGCCCGGCGAAGAGAGTGCAACTCAAATGGCCCAACGATGTCCTGATTGACGGCTTCAAGGTGGCGGGCATTCTGATGGAGAGCGTTTCCGCAGGCGGCGAGCCCCGCGTTGTTGTCGGCATTGGGGTGAATCTGTGGCAAGAGCAACATGAGCTGCCGCAAGAGTGTCGCGTTCCCGCTTCCTCGCTGCAATTGCTGCTGCCAGCATCTTTCTCGCGAGAGGAACTCCTGACTCAGATACTTCTCGAACTGGAAAATCTATATGACCTTTTTCAAGAAGGCAGAATGGAAGAAATTCGAAGGCGATGGCTGGCCTTTTCCTCACCTTTGGGGATGGCAATGAGTGTGGAGGTGCCCCAGGCCGTAGCCCGTGGGATTTTTGAAGGAATAGGTAAGGAAGGCCAGCTGCTCCTGAGAGAATCGAATGGTGCGCTTAGGGAAATCTACAGCGGTGAAATCCTCTGAGAATCAGATGTCGAACAGCGGCGATATTTTTCTGGCGATTGACATAGGCAATACGCATACCGTCGCCGGCGCTTTTCAAGGCGAACGATTGCTCGATAGTTGGCGCATGGCGACTCGCGTTGCGCGCACGGCGGACGAAGTCTGGGTGCTGCTGAATCAGTTTTTGAAGGCGGCAAACATCGAGGTCGGTCAGATTGCGGGAGTGGCGATATCCTCCGTCGTTCCTGAGATGACCACCGTCTATGCGAGGGCCGCCGAACATCGTTTTACCTGTAAGCCCCTCATTATTTCGGTCGAAGCGGTTCCTTGGCTGAAGGTTCGCTATGACAATCCGGAGCAAGTGGGAAATGACCGGCTCTGCAATGCCGTGGCCGCATTTGCGAAATTCGGGGGACCGACAATCATTATTGATTTTGGCACGGCGACGACTTTCGATATTGTCGCGGCGAACGGAGATTACCTCGGTGGCCTGATCGCCCCTGGTCTCGAAACGGCCGCGGCGAGTCTTCACCATCAGGCGGCAAAACTGCCCAAAGTCGAATTGGCTTTTCCGCAGAAGGTGATCGGTTGTTCGACGGAGAAGAGCATTCAGTCCGGCATCCTCTTCGGAACCGTCGAGATGGTGGAGGGATTGGTGAAACGGATTTGGACAGAGCTCTCCGAGCCAACAAAGGTTGTCGCCACAGGAGGGCTCGCCACGCTGATTTTCGCGCATGCCAAGCTCGACGCCTTCATTGAACCGGATCTCGTTTTGGAAGGAATCCGAATTATCAACGACCGCTGGAAAGGCTCTCTCTGATGCGATACGCCGCGTTTCTGTGGCTCGTGGGACTCGGATGTATCGCCTTGTCGAGTGCCGGCCACGCGGAGCAAATTGACCTGGTCTATCCTCCTCGCTCGCAAGACGCTTCGCCCTATGTATTTGCAGATACCGTGCGAGCGGCCTTTCTTTTTGGGAACATATCTCCTGCTTTGGCGAAGCTCGAAATCAATGCACATGAAATCGAAGTAACTTCCGACGGCGCCTTCTTGGCCTATGTGCCTCTGGACACATTCGCCGGAACAAAGTCTCTCCGAATCGCTCTAATAGAGGACGGACAGCAGACCGAAGTCATTGACTTCCCCTATGTGTTCTCCGGCGAGACGGAGGTGTCTACGGAGGAAGAAGCCGAGCGAAGTGCCTATGCTTTTCCGATGGTTTTGCAGGTCACGGCTGAGAACGCGGCAACGAGAACGATGCCAGATGGCACCTATGAGTTCTTTCCTCCGCTCGGAACAAAATTAGTCGCTGCGGGTATAAAAGAGAAGTCTTTCGTGGTATATCTTGGGGCGGGTGCCGTAACCTATATCAGCGAGCGGTTCGTCAGCGCGGACAGCGGCTCGATCTTGGAGCCCGC
>JAZDIW010000127.1:0-6488 GCA_043804575.1 bacterium | reverse complement strand
GCATTTCCGATACGGAATTGGAAGGGGCAAGATTAGCGGCGAAAGCGGCGGAAGTCGCCTGGCGCATGGCCGAAAGGGACTACTTGAACACGAGGGTCTGCGCCCCCTTTGCAGGAACCCTAACCGACCGACTTGTGGAATTGGGAGAGATGGTAGGCTCCGGCGTTCCGGTTGCCAGCCTCGTGGACCTGCGCAAGCTGAAAGTGGAATTTCAATTGTCCGAGAAAGAGCTTGTCGCGACGGATGAGGGGGATTCGGTTCTGGGTAGGGTGGATGTCCTGCCCGGCGTGCTGCTGCGGGGCACGATTACGGCGCGGTCGCTGCAAGCGACGCAGGGCACCCGCGCTTTCTGCGTTGAGGCGACCTTTCCGGGGATGCGGGGCATCGCTTCGGGAATGTTTCTGCGCGGTTTCATTCTCACGAACGGAACGGGTGAGGGATTCCTCATACCGCGAGAAGCTATTCATGGGTCAGGCGATGATGCACGCATCTATCTTGTGGAGAACGGAAAAGCCCACGCTCGCCGGGTGCATAGCGAAAGTTCTCAAGGAGCTTGGATCGTGATTCATGGGGACGATTTGAAACCGGGCGAGGCCTTGATTGTCACAGCGTCCAAGGCCCTGGAAGATGGTTCGCCCGTCTTGGATCGCGGAGCGAACCGGCCATGAAATTGACGGAAATCGCCATTCGCCGCCCGGGTTTCTTTTCGATGATTTTTGCCGCCCTGGCCGTTTTGGGGGTCATCAGCTATCTGCGGCTGCCGGTCAACCTTCTGCCCGAAATGGACTGGCCCTATGTGATTGTCTCCACGGTTTGGCCGGGCGCCGGGCCCCGGGAAGTCGAATCCATGATATCGAAACCGATGGAAGAGATTTTTTCTACTATCGGCGGCATGAAACATGTGCGCAGTTACAACTCGGAGAATATCTCCGTAGTCATCCTCGAATTTGAGATGGCGGAAGATGCTGATAAAGTGACGGCAGAGGTCCAGCGCAAGCTCGAGTATGTCCGGCCCCTCTTGCCCGAAGGAGCCAAATCGCCCATTGTAGAAAAAGCGGATGTTGGAACGGCACCGATTCTTCGCCTATCGCTAACCTCGGATCTGCCGGATAAGGAACTCTTTATCCTCGCCAAGGAATATGTCAAGCCGCTGCTCGAACAAGTCAAGGGGATAGCCACGGTGGATATTGTCGGAGGCTTCGAGCGGGAAATTCGAGTGGAAGCAGACCCCGACAGATTGGCGGCGGCCGGCGTGGCCATTATGGACCTGACGGCCGGTATCGGCGCAGAGAATCTCGATTTCTCGGCCGGCAACATGTATTCGGAGCGCCAGAATGTCGCCGTGCGTCTTTCCGGCAAATTCAACAATCTTGACCAAATCCGGCAACTTCCCGTTTTGACGCCGCAGGGCTCGATGAAATTAGGCGAACTGGCCGAGGTCGTGGACGGCATCAAAGAAGAGCGCTCGTATGCTCGTTTGGACGGCAAGTCTTGCTTGGCATTTGTTATCGTCAAACAGTCCAAGGTCAACGCGGTCCAAACCGTGAACGAAGCTCGCAAGAGGCTATCCTACATCGAGAAGACCTTTCCCGGAAACCTTCATTTCACTGTGGCACAGGATCTGACAGATTTCACGCGCCGGGCCGTGCGCGGCGTGCAAGAGAATTTGCTCGAGGCGATCTTCACGGTCGCCTTGGTATTGCTGGTCTTTCTCCATTCGCTGCGCAATTCCTTTATTATTCTCCTCGCAATCCCCACCTCGCTCATCACGACTTTCTTCGGGATGTATATTCTCGGATTCAGTGTCAATCTGATCACCCTGATGGCGATGGGGCTCGTTGTCGGCATCTTGGTGGACGATTCCATCGTCGTCTTGGAGAACATTCATCGCCATTTGCGCATGGGCAAATCTCCGCGCAAGGCCGCCATCGAGGGACGAGCGGAAATTGGCCTGGCGGCCATTGCCATTACGCTGGTGGATGTGGTTGTCTTCTTGCCTATCGGCCTCCTGACCGGCGTTGTGGGCAAAATCTTTCGGGAATTTGGCGTTTCGATCGTCATCGCCACACTCCTTTCGCTCTTTGTCAGTTTCACACTCACGCCGCTCTTGGCGTCGAGGCTCAATCGCCCGGAGACTCTCGAGGGAAAAGGATGGATGGGGAGATTCGGCCATTGGGTGGATGCCCGTATTGAACAGCTCAAAATCTTCTATCGCCAATTGCTGGTGTGGGCTCTGGATCACCGAGGCAGAGTGGTCGCGATTGTGACGGTTCTCTTCATCGCCGCGATGGTGCTCCCTGCCATTGGCTGGGTGGGAACCGAGTTCATGCCCGTAACGGACCGCGGTGAATTCGCCGTCAATCTCGAAATGCCTCTCGGGACGCCGCTCGAGACCACCAATCAAACGGTGCGAGAGCTCGAAGACTATGCTCGTGGCCTGCCCGAAGTCGAGACGGTCTTTGCCACCGCGGGCATGCAGGAAGCTGAATGGTACCGCACGACGAAATCGCATATTGGGCAACTCCATGTCCGCCTCGTGGACAAGCACAAGAGAGAGCGGCGCACTCGTGAAGTCATCAAAGACATCGAGGGCCACTGCCGAATGCTGCCCGGCGTGACGGCGGAATTCGCGCAAATCAGCATGTTCGGAGGAGCGGCCGACCAGCCGATTCTCTACGAGGTCAAAGGCGCCAATCTCGATTCGGTGCAAAAGGTAGCCGAGGAGATGGTCGCCCTGTTGAAGACCATACCCGGAACGATGGATGTGGGCTCCACTTATGAGTTGGGCCTGCCCGAGCTGCGCGTGCAGGTGGATCGAGACAAAAGCGCCGCCGCGAATCTCACGCTGGGCGAAGTCGGACTGGTGCTGCACAATGCCATCGAGGGGGAAGTTGCCACGCAATATGAAGAAGACGGAAAGGATTATGACCTGCGAGTGCAAATTTCGCCTGAGAGTCGAAATAATCCTGCGGCTCTCAAGCGGCTTCTCCTGCGAAATCACATGGGCAGTCCCGTGCACCTGGGAACGATAGCCTCCATCGAGCGCAGCAGCGGCCCCACTTCGATCTCGCGCAAAGACCGCGAGCGCCTCATCAGTGTGACAAGCAACATCGCGGAGCGGCCTCTCGGCGAAATCAACCGCGACATCCAAACGAAATTGAAGACGATGGCCATGCCGGAGGGTGTGAGCGTCTATGCAAGCGGCGATGTGGAAGTCATGCAAGATATGTTCCGCGACATGGGTCTTGCTCTTCTCTTGGCCATGATCTTCGTCTATATGGTCATGGTGTCGCTTTTTGAATCCTATGTGCATCCCTTCACCGTGATGTTCTCCATCCCGGTCGCGCTCGTGGGAGCCATGGTGGGCATGGCCGTCATGGGCAAGAATTTTTCGATGTTCAGCATGATCGGCGTCTTGATGCTCCTGGGGCTCGTGGCAAAGAATGCGATTCTTCTGGTGGACTACACGAATACGCTGCGCAGTCGAGGAATGAAGGTGCGCGAGGCACTCCTCGAAGCGGGCCCGACGAGACTGCGGCCAATTCTGATGACAACCTTCACCATGGTCTTCGGGATGGCACCGCTGGCCTTTTCCCTCAGTCCCGGCTCGGAAGGGCGCTCGGGGATGGGTGTCGTGCTCATCTTCGGCCTTTTAAGCTCGATGTTTCTGACGCTCGTTCTCGTGCCCGTCATGTACACCTTCATGGAGCGTTTCCGCCGGCATAAGGAGAGCGTCGAGACCGTCGGAGCCTGACGGGTTGTCCCGTCCCATGTGTACCCCACAATCCTGTTTTTGAGGTGATTATGGAGATGCTTCGAAGTATCCTCCAATATTCCTTCTTTGGCATTCCCGTCGAGAAGTATGTCATAGCTTTCCTTTTTGTCTTGGCCGGATTCGTGGCGCGCCGGCTTATTCTGACGGTCATGAACCGCCTCGGGCGGCTCGCGGGCAAGACCCGCATGGCTCTGGACGACATTCTCATCGAGGCTCTCGGCCAACCGTTGGGCGCGGTAGCCGTGCTCGTCGGAATCTGGGTTGCCGTGGCTGTGTTTCCGCTTCCCACCGAGCCCGTGGACATCCATCGGCTCGTGCATGCCGCTATGGAGAGTGCCGTGGTCGTTGTAGCCATCTGGTTTGGCGTACGGCTCGTGGACCGTCTGGGACGGCGCTGGAAAGAGCTGGCCGTGCGAACCGAGACGCGTTTGGATGATCAAATCATTGCCATCGCCACCAAGAGCGGCAAGGTCTTTCTGTGGATTGTCGGCGGCGTGATCATCATCCAGAATATGGGGTATTCGGTTGCTTCGCTCTTGGCAGCTTTCGGTCTCGGCGGCGCGGCCCTCGCGTTTGCCTCGAAAGACACGCTCTCGAATTTCTTCGGCTCTATCGTGATTTTCGTTGATCGCCCGTTTCAAGTCGGGGATTGGATTGAAGTCGGCAACCATGAAGGGACGGTGGAGGAAGTCGGACTGCGCGTAACACGCGTTCGCACCTTTCCGAACAGCGTCATCACCATCCCGAATGCGATCTTCACAACTTCCACGATCAACAACTGGTCACGGATGAAAAAGCGACGCATCAAGCTGAATATCGGCGTGACCTATGATACTCCGCGCGATAAACTGGAAAAGGCAGTCAATGCCATCCGAGAGGTTCTTGTGCAGGACGAGAATATCCATCAAGAATTCTTCATGGTCTATTTCACGGAGTTCGGCGCCTATAGCCTCGATATTTTGGTCTATTGCTTCAGCGTCGCGACCGGCTGGTCGGAGCACCTGCGTGTGCGGCAGGAGGTGATGCTGAAGATTCTGGATGCGATTCACGGGCTGGGTCTGAGCTTTGCGTTCCCAACCCAAACCCTGCACCTTCGCGGAAACGGTCTTCCTCCCGAAGGCGCACCGGCCGCCATGACGCGCGAACTGCCTTTGTAAGATAGAATCGGATTTCCTGCTTGTTCTAATTTAAAAATCTATTGTGGGGAGATTGCAATGTGCGAGTCTTTTGCTGAGCGCTTGAACAGCGGCAAGAGATTCGCTTGTTTGTTTTTTGTACTGATGCAGGTGGAAAATGAGAAAATATAGCTGGCAGTGCGTGACCTCGCTGGGCATTCTTCTGGGCACGGCTACACTGGGTTTTTCTCAAGATTGGATGCCAATGGCCGGGATGACAGATCAATTCTTCTGGCTGAAGGCGCTTTGGGGCACCGACACTATGATAGCCTGCACGGCAACGAGCGGCGGATTCTGGACTGACGATGCTGGTGTCACATGGCGGCCCTTGCCACTCGGCGGTCGTCCGTATTCAGCGGAAGTCGCTTGCAGACAGGATACGGTGGAGATTCTTATCTGTGGACGTGAATATCCCTACTTGTGGCGCAGCACGAATATGGGATCGTCCTGGGAACCGGCTGCTGACTCGCCGCCGGATTGCCAGTTTCTTCATTTGGTTTTGGACGGGTCCGAACGGCTGTGGGCTTTCAAAGAGGATTGGCTCTACTTTAGCGACAATTTTGGCTTTGATTGGGATTCTCTGCAGGCGCCTGGCGCAGCTACGGAGGTGTCACGTATTTGGGTATCAGAACAGAACCCAGCCATCTTATGGCTTGTGACAAACTGTGGAGTGTTTTTTAGTGAAGATCGGGGTGTCACCTGGGCATCCACTGCTGTCAGCGGGACTGTCGATGATCTCCAGGGGAATCCGCAAAATCCTTACAGCGCTATCGTTGCCCTCCGAGGTGATTCGATGCGCTGGAATCATGGCGACGGAATATGGGAGGGTATCCCCTTTCCCTTGGAGGGCGGATGCAGAAGTGTTGTAGTCCTTGGAAATGATTCCGCGCGCCTAGTCGCCGTCGGAGGACTCCATGCCGCCGACAACATTATGCGCTCAGATGATGCCGGCCAGACATGGTATTTGGATTGTGGACCGTTCTTGAGCGCCGCCGGTCTCAGGATCCTCAAACTTGACCCTATCAGAGGGCGGGTCGCGATCAAGCAGGGCGCCGGAGCGCTCCTCGGAGATTCGAGCTGGCAGAATATCCGCTGGCTGAGCGCCGGCTCACAGATAGATAACTGCATGATTTCTATGCACGAGGTCGGTTTGATTTGGGGTTCCTCGTATTTGGCGACTTTTGTCTCTTCGAATGCCGGCCAGAGCTGGATGAGCACGCCATTTGTCAGTCTCAGTTATCCTGCGGCCGAGCATACCGGGCGCACCGCGGCATATGTTCTTCGAGATCGCCGTGACATCTTCCTGATGACTTTCCCCTCTCTAGCCTGTGAGGCTTTGATTTCTCCACCGGACATAGACATTTTTGAGCTAGCGACCTCTGAGGCTGATACATCGCTCCTCTATTGCCTCACGGAAAGTCTGCATTTGTACATCAGTCGGGACGGCGCTCACTCGTGGGAGCAGATACCCTATCCGGCCGAGGCTTATGGCTTCTGCATGATTCATCCCTCCTCGACCCTTCCCGGATTTGCATTTC
>JAZDIW010000126.1:0-2154 GCA_043804575.1 bacterium | reverse complement strand
GACCTTCAGGAATCGCACGCAAAACCGATTCAAAAGCAACATTCCATGAAACAGCTTGCGCACCAGAGCGGGCTTCTTGGAGAGCTCGTCCTGAATTCTTTCATGGAAGAGATAGAAGAACTGCGGCACCGTTACCAGAATAGTGATGCCTGCCTCTTCCAGAGCTTGAAGAATCTCCGAACGCTTCAGCGTGTCGGCGAAAACGACCTGCGCGCCAAGGTAAAGCGGCACAAGGACATTGATCACCGAAGCCAGGACATGCTGGAGAGGGAGCAGACAAAGCAATGCGTCGTTTTCATCCGCATCGATGCACCTGAGAATACTATCGAGTTCGCTGACGATATTCGACTGCGTGAGCATCACGCCTTTGGGTGTGCCCGTTGTCCCCGAAGTGTAAATGATGCTGACGACGTCCGAAGGCTGACACTCCGGAAGAGATGGAGACGGTGTCAGGCTTGTTGCCCAATCTATCAGCCCCCCAAGCTCCGTGCGGGCATCACGGTCGCCGCCCACCGGATCAAAGCAAACCAGGCGCCGCTGCGGGCGGGAATCCTTCACCGCTTCTCTGAGCTTCGGTAACAGGAGGCCGCTGACAAAAACCGTCTCGGCCTCCGAATCATCCAAAAGGCGCCTCCACTCCGAAGGCGAGATCTGTGTATCCAGAGGGACCGCAATCATGCCCGCGAGGTAGATTCCCAGGTAGGCCACCACCCACTCCGGCCGGTTCTCTGAGAGAATCGCCACACGAGTTCCTCGCTGCAGACCCATGGCGACCAGGCCTAAGGCCACGCCTTTGGATTGGCGGTATGCATCTCGATAGGAAACCGTGGGGTAGCCTTCGGGAGTTTTCAGCCGGAATGCAACCCGGTCTGGAAAACGGCAGACGATTTCTTCAAATCGCTGGTTGATCGTCTTAGGGGGAGGATTCAAGGCTATATCCAAAAGATACGATACAGGTTCACGGACGGACACAATTATCTCCGCCCACCAATAATCCTATGAATCAAAAATATCACGTTTGTCACTTAGAGTGCGCAAGCTTGCAACTTTTAGTATTACTTGTCTCGCCGAACTCAAGGCGGCAATCCGCTGCCGCACTCCAAGGGCCTCACGGCGCCACTGCAATCGCCTCGATCTCAATCATGAACTCCGGTCTTGTGAGTTTTCATAGGCTCGACTGGTTCTCTTCTCAGCGTTCTTTGCATCTGAGGATTCCCTTTTCAGGAAAGCGCTCTTGTGGCCCCGGGTCTGCAAACCCGCCCGAGAAAGTTGCGAGCCGGCCGGCAAGTCATTGACAGAGAAGAACTGGCGGAGGAAGTATCCGCCTACTTAGCGTCCAACAAAATCCAGCCTAGCCCAGCAAACCCGCGATTGATGCGGTTTCTATGTTATTTGCTTGTCCAACACCGTCCAATGACATATACAGGCATCCCACATTATTTGTGGTACGGGATGATGGATGCTCAGTTCGAAATCCCTGTAATCAAATTTCGTATCGGAGGGGCGTCAACATGGCAAATGAACCCAGGACAGCACCGAAAAAACACCCGGAGAAGGCATTATCGTCCATGAAGATCCGCAATGCAAGACCTGGCCGTTATGGGGGATTGGGGGATTGGGGTCGGACCCGAGCAAATGATCAGTGGGGGATTGGGGTCGGACCCGAGCAAATGATATGGATGCAACAGATGATGCGTTCCGAGGAGTGAAAATGACGGCTTAGCTTTTATATTTGGCCTCCTTTTTTGCACTTAAGGATTGCCACGAGAAGCTGCAATGGCGAAGGTATTCAAAACTAAGCTCACGATAACAAACCGGACAACCCACGGGCCTTCACGCATCAAACGGGCTCGGGGATCTTTCGAAGGCGCCACGGTGGCCGAAGCCTGGAGAGTCGCCGGAGAACAGTCACCGAAATTCGATCTGATTGAGGAAGCGATATAGGGCCGTCCCTTCGTCACACGAGACTTGCGGCTTTCCTGTACGGCCGCTACGATTTCGCGTCGGGAAAGGTCCAAATCGAGCCCGGGCACGTCGAGCGGCGAATCCTTCGGCGTTTCCGGGCGCAGGCCGAAACGCCTCGTCGTCGACTTCCTGATCGGAGCGCATGCCTCGCTGTGTGCCGACCGCCTCATGACATTGGATCGCGATCGG
>JAZDIW010000125.1:0-6051 GCA_043804575.1 bacterium | reverse complement strand
TCGCGAATATTGGCCTCGCTGAGGGGTCCCATCCCTCGCAGCCGACGAAAGACCTTCTCAAGTTTCTGTGTCAGCTCATCAAACATCTACTTCGCCTTGCCTGCAACAATCGTTTCCAAAAGTCGTGTCGTGGAGTAGCCTTCGCGATAGGGAAGGTTCAGCACCTCGCCTCCGATGGCCCGCACTTCGTCGTAACCGACAATCTCCTCGACCTTCCAGTCGCCTCCTTTGACGAGCACATCCGGCTCCAAGGCCTTGATGAGTTCCAAAGGTGTGTCCGTGTCGAAAAGGACGACATAGTCCACCGTCAATAACGAGGCCAAGCAGAAGGCGCGGTCATCTTCATGAACGAAAGGGCGTGTATCACCCTTAATGCGACGAGTGGATGCATCCGAATTGAGGCCGATAAAAAGGACATTTCCAAACGCTCTGGCCTCCGTCAGATACTCGATGTGCCCTCGATGCAGAATATCGAAGACACCATTGGTGAAGACGACCTTCTCGCCGCGTTTGCGTGCTAAGAAGCGCCGACGCAACGCGTCATTCAGAGAGACGACATGACCCAAGACATTCTCCCAATGAAGTGGGCGACATAGGACTTGAACCTATGACCTCTGGTATGTGAGACCAGCGCTCTAACCAACTGAGCTAGTCGCCCTTTCAAGGCATCCCGTTCATTCGGAATCTCGTTCAATCGCCGCAAGGAGGCGCTCTGGCTCGATCGGAACGACCCCCACTTCTCCACAAACAACACCCGCCGCGTAGTTGGCCAGGACGGCGCTCTCCCCTAAATCGCCCCCCCCAGTCATGGCCATCGTCAGTGTACTGATGACCGTGTCACCCGCACCGGAAACATCATGGACTTTCCGCGCCTTCGTGCGGATATGCTCCAAGCGGTACGGATCGTGGAAGAGCGTCATGCCCTGTTCTCCACGAGTAATCAAGATATGGCGACATCCCAGGCGTTCGAAGAGCACACGGCCGGCTTCCTCTATCTGCGAATCCGACGAGAGCGGGATCCCCAAGGCCTTTTCCATCTCTTTCGTATTGGGCTTGAAGAGGGTCACTCCCTTGAAGGCGAAGAAATTGCTGAATTTCGGATCCACCGTGATCGGAATGCCGCGACGCAGGCCCGCGGCAATCGCCCCCTGGATGACCTTCGGCGTCACGACTCCCTTATTATAGTCCTGAAGGATCAGGGCTTCGACCTCGGGCAGCACATGTTCGAGAACGCCGAGAAGAGCCTCCTCTTCGCTCGCTTGAAGATCTGCCGCGGTTTCCCGGTCCGCACGCACCACATGTTGGTCACTGGCGATGATGCGCGTCTTTTCGGATGTCAGTCGCGTCGCAAGTCTCAAAACCCCGCGGACATCGGAACAGACGTTTTTCAAGATGCCAAAGAGCACTTCGCCCGCCGAGTCCTGCCCAACGGCACCGAAAGGAATCGGTCGCGCTCCGAGAGCACGCAGGTTATTCACGACATTGCCCGCTCCCCCCAGTCCAATCGTCTCCGATTCGATTTCGACAACGGGTACGGGAGCTTCCGGGGAGATTCGGGACACCCGGCCCCAAAGATGGCGGTCAAGCATCAAGTCGCCGATGACGGCGATTCTCTTCCCCTTGGCATTCTCCAGAATCTCTCGCGCGCGTCGTGGGTGAATGTGGTTCATAGAACAAAAAGAGAAACTCGCGGAGAGAGCGACATTTCTCCGCGATAGATTATTTCGGATGGTAAATAATGCCGGACAGCCTACGATTCAAGTTTGTGAATGCAGTCCATGGGACAGACTTCCACGCAGCGAGGCGAGTCGAAATGTCCCTTGCATTCCAGGCAAGTGGACGCATCAATGATGTAGATCTCATCCCCCTCGCTGATGGAGTTCGTGGGACATTCAGGTTCACATGCCCCGCAATTGATGCAGGTTTCATCAACGTACATTGCCATAACGGCCTCCGGATTTTTGTAAAACAACAAGAACTGGGCCTTCGCAGTACCTTTCAGACCTCCATGATTTCTTTCTCTTTGAGCTCCAGGAGGTGTTCCAGCTCTTTGATATGTTGATTCGTCAATTCTTGAATTTTTTCTTGTGTCGTCCGTGACTCGTCTTCGGAAATTTCTCCGTCCTTCTCCGCCCGCTTGAGAGATTCATTCGAGTCTCGCCGGATGTTGCGCACCGCGATCTTTGCTTCTTCGAGGTAACGCCGAATCACCTTGACCAAATCACGCCGCCGTTCCTCCGTCAAGGGCGGAACGGGCAGTCGAATGAACGTCCCGTTATTGATGGGAGTCAGCCCAAGCCCCGATTTCTGTATGGCTTTCTCGATAACGGCGAGAAGACTCTTGTCCCAGGGCTGAATGGCAATCGTCTTGGCATCGGGTGTCGTGATACTGGCCACTTGAGATAGGGGAACCTCCGAACCGTAGTATTCCACGCGAATCGGTTCCACCAGAGCTATCGATGCTTTTCCCGTTCGGATATGCAACAGTTCTTGGCGAAACGCCTCGACCGATCTCTTCATGCGCAGGTCGGCATCGGCAATCATCTCTTTCGTCATAGGATGACTAACTCGAAATAAGAGTCCCGATTTCTTCGCCTTGAAGGATGCGAGGGAGATTCCCTCGCTCTCGGAAGTTGAAAACGCGTATGGGAATCCGATGATCCATGCAGAAAGTGACGGCGGTCGCGTCCATCACTCCCAATCTCTGATCCACGACATCCAAATAGGAAATTTGGCGGAACTTCTTGGCGTTGGCATTCTTGCAGGGATCATCGTCGTAGACGCCATCCACCTTCGTCCCCTTCAGCAGGATATCGGCCTTGAGCTGTCCGGCCCGAAGAGAGGCCGCCGTGTCCGTGGTAAAAAGAGGATTCCCCGTTCCCCCCGCAAACAGAACCACTCGTCCCTTCTCCAAGTGGCGGACGGCTTTCGGAAGAACAAAAGGCTCGGCGACCTGAGGCATTGCAGAGGCGGTCTGCAACCTCGCAGGGATTCCCGCTTTTTCCAGTGCGTCCCGGAAAGCCAGGGCGTTGATCACCGTCCCCAGCATCCCCATTTGGTCACCCGTGACTCGCTCGACGCCGAGTTTTGCCGCCGACAGCCCCCGAAAAATGTTGCCTCCGCCGATGACCATCGCGATCTGCACTCCCGATTTCGCGGCAGAAGCCCCTTCGTCGGACATCGCCTTGAGCGTATCCGCATCGATGCCATAATCCTGTGCGCCCATCAAGGCTTCGCCGGAAATCTTGAGCAAAACTCGCTTGTAGATTGCTCTCTCGCGGGTAAGAGGATTATTCACCGACCTGCAATCGAATGAACGAAAGGACAGCGAAAGGTCGGCCGGCCTTCTGCGCCGCCTGGGAGATCAAATCGCCGATAGTAATAGCGGGATCTTTGACAAAGGGCTGGTCGACCAGGCACAATTCACTATAGAACTTCGCCAGTTTTCCCGAGACGATTCTTTCGACGACCTGCGGGGGTTTCCCCTGGGCCTTCACTTGCTCGGCGAGGATTTCTTTTTCGGTTGCCAGCCTCTCTTCCGGGATTTCTTGGCGATGCACATAGAGAGGGACCGCTGCGGCCACTTGCATCGCGAGGTCCTTGACAAGGAGCTGCGATTCCGCTTGGCCGATCTGTCCCCCATCCAAATTGACCAACACGCCCAACTTGGAATTGGAATGAACATACGAGCCAACCAGTCCGGAAGGACTCACAAGGCGAGCAAACCGCCGAAGTTCGAGTTTCTCGCCAATCTTTCCTGTGAGATCACTCAATTCATCGGCAATCGTCCTCTTCGCGTCACCATGAGCCGAGAGCGCCAGGAGGTCCGAAGCGGTCTTTCCCTGTGCATCCTCCCACTCCAAAACGCGGGCCGCCACTCGATCCGCAAAGGCGCGAAATTCGGAATTTCGGGCGACGAAATCCGTTTCGGAATTCACCTCCGCCAACGCTCCACAGTGTCCATCTCGAGAAATCGCCGCGGCGATGACCCCTTCATTTGCCTGGCGGTCGGCCCGCTTGCGCATGGTCGCTTTGCCCTTTTTGCGCAAGAACTCAATGGCCTTTTCCAAATCTCCGCCGGACTCAGCTAGCGCCTCTTTGCAATCCATCATCCCCGCGCCGGTTTTCCGGCGCAGTTCGGCGACCGCGGAAGCCGTGATTTGTTGAGAAGGTGTACTCAAAATGAACCTCGAAAAAATTGAGGAGAATTTGCCTCTCACTCTTCCTTGCCGACATCAGAATCTGCGCCACCGGGGTCTCTCACCCCTTCGGATGCATCCCCCACAATCTCAGATCCCGGAACGGCTCCTTGTTGTTCGGCTTTGGGAGGACGCGGTGTTGTTCTGCGGCGCATGCGTTTCGGAGGTCTGCGAGACGGACGCATGTCGCTTTCCTGCCGAGGAGCAGGCCGTTCCTGCATCTCTTCCACAGGCCGAATCTCCTGGACAAATGCTTGGCCTTCGACGATGGCATCGGTAAGAGCCCGAGTGATCAGACCAATGGACTTGAAGGCGTCATCGTTGGCCGGAATCACAAAGGGAATCGGTTCGGGATCTACATTCGTATCCACAATGGCAATGACCGGAATTCCCAAGCGATTGGCTTCGGAGACGGCGATGTGTTCTCGCTTGACATCCACGACAAAGACCGCTCCGGGCAATCTCTTCAATTCTCGAATACCCCCCAGAGCCGTCACCAGTTTCTCACGCTCTCGATCCAGGGACAGTCGCTCCTTTTTCGTCAGCTTATCATAGGTGCCGTCCGTGACCTTTTTCTCGAGCCCCACCAGAGTCTTCAGTCCTCGACGGATGGTCGCGAAATTCGTCAGCATCCCTCCGAGCCATCGCTCCGTGACATAGGGGCAATGCGCCCTTTCCGCTTCGATGCGGATAATGTCCTTGGCCTGCTTTTTCGTGCCGACATAGAGAATCTGCTCCCCTCGAGCGGCAATATCCCGTACCGCGTCGCACGCCTTCTCCAAACATTCGAGAGTTTTTCGCAGGTCAATCAGGTGAATCTTGTTTCTTTCGGTCAGAATAAAAGGCTTCATTCGCGGATGCCATCGCCTTGTCAAATGGCCAAAATGGGATCCCGCAAGAAGCAACTGTTGAAGGGTTACACGAGGCATGGAAGCATTCCTTTGTTTTGGGTTTCTACGACCCTGTCCGTCATCCCATGCCCAGTCGGGCTCTGCCGACAACCCAGCAATGGTCGGGACAGGTGGTTTTCTTCATTTCATATCGTGGAGTTAGGCAGCTGCAGATGCAACAAGATATCCCTTATCGCTTGGAGTACTGGAAGCGCTTGCGCGCACCGGGTTGCCCATATTTTTTGCGCTCCTTTTCGCGGGGATCACGCGTCATGAGTCCATATTCGCGCAGCCTCGGGCGAAGTGTTGCGTCTGTGGCAATCAGTGCTCGCGCAATGCCCAATCGCAAGGCACCCGCTTGCCCCGAGAGCCCTCCCCCTTGCACCGTTGCCTTCACATTGAAATTGCCCTGAGTATTCGTAACCAAGAAAGGCTGTTCGATGACCATCTTCAACACTTCGCGCTTGAAATACCCGAGCAGGTCCTTTCCATTGACCACCCATTGACCGGTACCCGGGGCAAGCCAGACTTTCGCGACAGCGGATTTCCGGCGACCGGTTGCGTAAAAAACAGATTCTTTCATGCTCATCGTCCTTAAAATTAGTCGGAAACTGCCGTGGGCTGCTGTGCCTGATGAGGATGCTCCGGCCCCGCATAGACATGGAGTTTCTTCAGTTGCCTGCGCCCCAATCTTGTCCGGGGCATCATGCCTTTGACCGCGCGCCAGATGATGCGTTCCGGATGTTTGGCCAAAACATGCTCAAAGGCAACGAATTTCGCACCCCCCGGATAGCCCGTATGGCTGAAGTAGGTCTTTTTTTCGGACTTCAGACCCGTGAGTCGGACATCGCGTGCGTTGATCACAATCACGAAGTCTCCCACATCCATATGGGGTGAGTAGTGAGGCTTGTGTTTGCCCCGAAGAATCGAGGCGATTCGGGAGCAAAGCCGTCCAAGAACTT
>JAZDIW010000124.1:0-11091 GCA_043804575.1 bacterium | reverse complement strand
AGCCGAGTCGAGTGAAGAGGAGGCCCGCAGCAAGAATGAGAATCAGCGCGGATACCAGAACTGTCTTTCGATGTCGCAATGCCCATTCCAAGGCGGGCTGATAGATTTTCTTCATCCATTCCACGGCGCGAGGCTCACGCTCCTTAGGCTTCTTGGGCATAAAACTGGCTGCCAAAGCCGGGATCACCGTGAACGAGAGAAGCATCGAACCGCCCAGCACGAGGATCACCGTCAGCGCCATTGGTCGAAAGAGCTTTCCCTCCACACCTTGCAGCGTCAAAATGGGCAGATAGACGAGCATGATGATGAGCTCGCCAAACATGGTCGGCTTGCGCACTTCGAGAATGGCATCGCGTATGACCTGCAATCGGCTGCGTCCGTCACTGGTGTGCGAGAGCCTCCGCGTCACATTCTCGATCTGGATCACGGCATTGTCCACGGCCAGACCGAAGTCAATGGCTCCGAGACTCATCAAGCTGCCCACGATCCCCGCCTGCCACATCAAATTGAAGGCAAAGAGCATGGACAGCGGTATGGCCAGAGCCACGATCAGGCTGGCGCGAAGATTGCCCAAGAAGGCGAACAGCACCACGATCACGAGCAGAGCGCCGTAGATAAGGTTGTGTTCAACCGTACCGAGAATCTGATCTACGAGTTGCGTTCGATCATAGACCACATGCGCGTCAATGCCGGGCGGCAGAGTTTTCTTTGCATTCTCCAGCTGCTTGGCCAGCTCTCGCGCGACCCTATGAGAGTTCTCGCCGGTCAGCATGAATCCCAGCCCTAATACTGCTTCACCTTGGCCATTGTAGGTGGCTGCCGCCATACGCAGTTCGTGTCCGATAACGACCTCACCGATGTCGTGCAAATGAATGGGGGTACCATTGCGGGTATCAATCACGATCTGCTCGATGTCTTCGCGCCTGGTGAGAGCGCCAACTCCCTGCACAACGAATCGCTCCCCGGCGCGATTCGTCACTCCACCACCCACATTCTGCTGGCCCCTACTTAGGGCTTCGATCACCTCGCTCAGAGTGAGATTCAGAGCTACCAGCCGTTCGGGATCCACCAACACCTGGTACTGCTTTTCGAACCCGCCCCAACTGTTGACCTCTACCACACCGGGTACGGTCTGCAACTGAGGCTTGATCACCCAGTCTTGCACCTCCCGGGCCAGTGTGGGTTCCTCGCCCTTTGCAACGACAATATAGTGGAATATCTCACCCAAGCCGGTCGAAACCGGACCCAACTTCGGCCGGTCAACGCCTTCGGGAAGTCCGACGGTCGTCAATCGCTCGGTGATTTGCTGCCGAGCCTGGTAGATGTCTGTGCGGTCTTCAAAGACACAGGTGATCTGGGAGAGCGCAAACTTGGAAATGGAGCGAATCTCGGTCAGGCCGGCCAGTCCCGAGAGCTCGCGCTCGATCATGGCCGTGACCTGGGCTTCCACATCATCAGCGGCGTAGCCCGGCACGGTCGTGTTCACCTGCACGAGGACCGGGGTGGTGTCGGGAAAAGCATCAAAGGGCAGATTCCATAGCGAAATCAAACCGCCGATGCACAAGAGTCCGGCCAGAGCCAAAACCAGCCCGCGATAGACCATCACCCACTCGATGATTTTGCTCAGCATGGGTCGTTCACGCTCCCACACCGCAGCAGCCCGCACCCAGGCTGCCCTTCATCAGCTCGGTCTTGAGTAGATAGCTTCCGCGCGTTACAATTCGCTCACCGGCATTCAGTCCTGAGACCGCATAGTACTTGCCATCGGAAAACTCGACACGCACCTTCCGAGGTCGGAAGCGGTCTCGCGTTTCCGAGACGAATACCACATTGCAGCAGCCTTCCCATTGGACTGCCTCGGGCGGAACCATCACGGCATTCGTTGGAGAATCGGCCTCGATCTGCGCTCGCACGAACTGATGGGCCCGCAGGGAACTACCGTTCGGCTCGGCCTTGATGCGCACCAGCCCCATGCGAGTGCTCGGGTCTACACCATCCGCCACCCAGGTCACGATTCCCCGGCAGCGGCCGAGAGCATCGCCATCGCTCGATAGAGTGACGAGCTGACCCACACGCACGCGGGGCAGTTCTCGCTCGCGCACACGCGCTTCGACCCACAGCCGACCGGTTTCAGAGATCAGACCGATGGATTCTCCGCTCTGTATGATCGCTCCTAAATCCACGCGCTGTTCTACGAGCGTGCCGGTGTGGCGCGCGCGAATGGGAAGCGAAACGGCATCATCATCACTGAGCCTGTCGATGTCGCTTTCCGAGTATCCCAGGGCTTTCAGCGCACTGGCCGCTTTCCGGTAGTCCGCTTCTGCTCGAAGGTGCTCGGTCTGTGCTTGTTGCAGTTCGCGCGGGCTGATGAGGTTGTTTTGTCCGAGCTCTTGGGCGCGCTCGTATTCCTTCTTAGCGAGGGCCAGAACCGCCGCCGCATGTTCACACTCGGCCTTGAGCGCGGCTCCCTCGATGGATTCGAGATAGGCTAAGATCTGCCCTTGTCTAACGTGCTCTCCCGGAGACACCAGCCAGCGCGTCAGTGTTCCACTCACCAGACTCGTCACGGCATAGGAAGCGGTCGCATCAAACTCGACCTCGGCCGGAGCCTCAATCACTTCGGCCAGCGGGACCTCGTCCACGGACTGGATTATCACGCCAGCTCGCTCGGCACTTTCCACGCTCGCCAGTTGTATGATCGCGTCGTCAGTCTTGCAGTGGGACACATTGGAGCGAAAAAGGGATGTGCGAGGCTTGGCTGACTCCTCTTTCTTCTCCTGCTTTTGCTCCTCCTGCCACTGCTGATACTTCTCTTCCTGCGGGAACTTGAGACCCGGATTACAGAGATAGCAGTGCGATTCGGGGACGCCGTGTCCACCGCACCAATCTCCCTTCTCTTTGAATTTGGCGACCAACTCGGCATGGCACTTGGTGCACTCCGACTCGGGCACGCGGTGCTCCGCGCACCAATCCATCATCAGGTTCGTTTCCGACTCCGGCTGGTGATTGTGGTCATGCGTCTCCATGATCCCGGAGGTCTTTTGAAGCTCGGGATGGCACAGATAGCACTGGGATTCGGGCAGCTTGTGTTCGCTGCACCAGTCTGTGCGAGATTTGAAAACAGGAATCAAGTCGGGATGGCAGCGCGTGCACAGACTATCGGTAATGCCGTGTTCTGCACAGGGTTTTCCTGAGTACTTCGCGGTGACATCATTTTTCTCTGTCGCCTGGGACAACACCAAAGTCGTTGCGCCCAGCGCCCCAAGGAGGGCGACCGTCAGAATCAATGCGCGGATTTTCATGCAAATCTCCTGTACAATTTGAGATCAAAATTCATACGGAAACAAAAGGAGTGGCCGTGAGGCAGCGACTCCGTAGAACCGGTTTCACTTGCGAAAGATTGCCTGTGAATCCTCTTGGAACCGCTTCATCGTCTTCTTCGAGGCACAGAAGTAGCGCTTGCCGTTGACATCGTGGTAGGCCGTTTTCGATTTCACGATGCCTTTCGTGGAATCTACGGGATCCACAAAATGCTTGCCCGCCGCATCCACTGAGGAGACATTGCCGGGAACGGCAAAGCCTTTCGTCCATTTCGACGGCTCGGACTGAAACGGCTTTTGGCACGAGCCGCAGCAATGATAATAACGCACGCCATTTACATCCGAGAATGCAGGCGCTTCTTCGACGAGCCCCTCCCCGCCCATGACCGGGCAAGTGAAGAATTTCTTCCCATCCGCCGTTGTCCAGACATTGCCTTCCTGCATTTGATTTGTGGCGGTCGGTTCAACAGCTTGCCCAAATCCGAAATAGGCCACCACTCCGAAGAGAGCGGCGAAGAGTAAGGTCAGAGTTCTGTGCTTGTTCATTATTCTAATCCTCCTGTTTGGCTATTTTCTAATGAAGTGAACAAAGTGAAAAGACACTGAAGGGTGTCGCTCGTTCACCTGAAAGGTCAATCGAAACCAAAGATGGAGTCCGTCTCTTGCCGAGGAGTCGGAAGAGAGCTATCCTGTCAAATCTTAGGCAGCGATGGTGGTTGGTGGATGCTCAATCGAAAAGGAAGGGGCTGGGAGGGGTGTCACAGAGGATGAGGTGATGTGCCCAAATAGACAAAGGGGATTCGTAAAGGAGAAAGAAGGAAGAATGCCTATGGTGGAGAAGGAAAGATGCGTCGCGCAAGTACATGTATCCTTGTGATTTTCATTTGGGATTTGGCAGCAATTACTTTCACAGCAGCAGCCGGCGCTATCACCCTCGAGTGTATCGCGGACGAAGTCCCAAGCGGCCTGACCCGCTGGAAATCCGATGACCAGTACCCAGGCCAAAAGCAAAATAAGGGATAGAATTTGTTTTAGCCTATCGTTCATCATTTCGCAATAAATAAGCGCGTTCTACAACGAGGTATATCTTCCATTTTCTGTCCATTTATACGCCGCAGGCATCTTTCGGGTTCCAGCAAAAATTCAGCGGATATCCTTCGCGAGAGGCACAGCGGCAATCGGCAGCAAGGCATACAGAATTGCAGCGATAATCAGGGTTGCTGAGATGCCATAGCCGATGGATAACATCACGGAAAGCCCCGAGGCTATGACTCCGAAAATGCCATTGATGCCCCAAAGCCAAGGGGTTGCGTCGGGGATGGTTCGTTCGGCAAGCTTCATCCCCGTTGGAAAGGCAAATCCCAAGGGGAGGCTTAGGATAGCGACGAAGAGTCCGCTGACAATCGCTTTCGTAAGAGTTGTTTGTGACTCTATGAGATGGCTGAGAATGGGAAGCAAGAGGGTAGCCAGTAGAATCGCGGCGACAATAAGAATGGGGAAAAGAAAACAGGCGGGCTTGCGCTCAAGGTGCAACCTTCCCGAAAGCAGGCTTCCGAAGCCTGTGCTCAGAATCAGTGCAGGCAAAACAACCCCAAGCGCCACCGGTGGATTGCCGAGGGTCACGGAAAGTCGCTGCAATAGCGCCATCTCCGCGAGCATGAATCCTAAGCCAATCAAAGCAAAATAGAGCAAACCCCATCCCAGCGATGCTCGCAGACGGATTTTTTCGCCTCGAAATCGCAGAGGAAGAAACACGGTTGCAATGGCAAAGAGAGTCGTAATGAAAATGAGCACGATTAGCGTTCCCGTGGCGACCATGTTGCCTGCAATAATCCCTTGGCTTCCTCGCTCCAGATATTGAATCATACTATCAAGGAATTCGAAAAGGCCTGCGGGCGTTACATGGAGCATGTTGAAAAAGAAGGGACGATCATCTGTCGGGTATCGCAGATTCAGCAGCTGACTCGGTCGCGTGGCATAATCCAGCTCACTTTCCGTTTTGGCTGAAAGGATGGCTTCCATTCGGCGGTCAAAGACTTCTCGCCCCGGCAAAATGAGAATGTCATAGCCGCGAAGACTGCATACCTCTTCCACAAGCTTGAGCTCATCGGCGGTAAAAGGCTCGCGTTTCAGAAGCAAGGTGGCCAGAGAACCGCGCCCGACGAGAATAATGGAAGCGCGTGGCTCGCGCGAATCCTCATCGAGAAGACTCTGAACAGAAAGCGCTATCAGCCGTCCGGTCTCCTCGATTTCTTGGGTGCTATACCATCGGGTAACGGTCAGAATCCCATTCGGTGCAAGCTGTCGCAACAAGATCTTCCATGCTTCGCGAGTGAAAACGCCGTTCGGCGTGAGGCTATAGGCGCCCACACCCGTGGCCGCCCATGTGTCAAGCAGCGAGATTTGCAGTACATCGCACTTCTGCGGATGGCTGGCCAAGTAAGCTCGACCGTCCGCCGTTACCATCGTCACATCCGGACGGGTGGCCAAACCGGAGAAGCCTCGCAATTTGCCTCGATGAAGTCTTTCCACCGCCGGATTGATTTCAATTCCCGTCACATGAGAGTGGCCGAAATGCAGCGCCGCCATCACATCTCGGCCGCCGCCCATGCCGATCACAACGGCCGTTCCTTTCGGTCGCAGGTAGTAAGCCAGAGAAGTGGCATCATAGCGAAGGAAGTCCAGTTCCTGCGGATTGTTCACGCGCATCACCGGCGAGCCGCCCGCACCATCTATCCACATGAACATTTCTTCGAGCAAAGGCTGAGGGGCATCCTTTGCGGGTGCCCAAAGGTGAGCTGGCTTGACCACGGGCTTACTTACTGTCAATGTTGCGAAGCAGTTCCACCGCTCTTCAAAAATTCGATTCGCGGGCTCCGCCTCTCCCTTCAGAAACCAGGGCCTGAGTCCCGCATAGCTGCTCTGATTCAACAGCGCTCCCACTACGAGAATCCAGAGAATCCACAGCGAAGTCCGCGCAAATCTCGGCATTTTCGCTTGACCGGCGCACAGCCAAGCGACGAATGCACAGAGAGCTCCCGTAAGAAACATCGCACCGACGATCTCGAAGGGACCCAAAATGAGCACGGCCAAGAGTGAGCCGAAGGCCGCTCCGGCAAGATCACTCGCGTAGACTTTCGAGATGTCGAGCTGGGAGCGCGTCAGGGACGCGGCTACGAAAATGCCAAGGAAGAAGAAGGGAAGTGACGAGCAGGCAATGTGAGTCAGAATGACAAAAACAGAAGTGGCCGAAACATCGAGAGTAAAAGGAACGATGCAGAGCACAACGGCGACGGCGAAGATCGAGAACGCGGCAGCAATTCCTGCACGGGCAAGAGATGAGAAATAGCGGTCTCGGTTGAAAAGCTCAGGCTTCAAATAGACATAGATGGCACCAGCAGTCCCGCCGAGCATTGCGAGCGAAATTGCGAGGAACGCCAGAAAATACCAACTGATGAAACTCAAGAAGCGCGTCAGCAGAATTTCGTAGGAGAGCATGGCGGCGGCGGCCAGCCCCACTCCCCAGAATACGGTGCGTTGATATATGCGATCCAGCAGCATTTTTCCTCTATGCACAAGCGCGGTTTGTGGAATCGCCGAAATGTAATGAAAATCCGTCAGGGAATCAAGCGCTTCAACCTGCGCTTGGCCTTGCGGTTTTGTGCCTTTCTTCACTTGCCGAAGACAAGCACATTTTGTATATTAATTGCGCAAACCAACTACTTAGAGATTCTTAAAAATCATGGCAACAAAACCTACTGCTCTAACGCCAATCCACGAAAAACTTGGGGCGAAGATGGTGGATTTTGGTGGTTTCTACATGCCCCTGCAATACACTTCCATTCGAGCCGAGCATCGGCGAGTCCGAACGACGGTCGGCGTTTTTGATGTCTCGCACATGGGCGAGTTTGTTTTTCGCGGACCGGACGCGGAGGCGTTTTTGGATTGGACGACAGTGAACAATGTGCGCAAGCTGCAAATGCATCAGGTGCAATATAGCTGTGCGTGCTACCCGGATGCCGGGATTGTAGATGATTTGCTCGTTTATCGCTTGCCCGACTATTTCCTGATGGTGGTTAATGCCGCGAATCTTGAGAAAGATTGGGCGTGGTTTGTTGAGCAGAAGCGCGGGAATTGTGAACTCGAAAATATCTCCGACCAGACTTCGCTTCTGGCCGTTCAAGGGCGTAGTGCAGCGACAATCGTTCAGAAATTGACAAAAAGCGATTTGTCCGCGATTCAATACTATTGGTGTGCCGAGGGTGAAGTCGCCGGTGTGAAAACGCTCATCTCTCGCACAGGGTACACGGGCGAAGACGGCTTTGAGCTGATGGTGAAAAACGAGGACGCGCAAAAACTCTGGGGAGCACTCTTCGATGCGGGCAAGGAATTCGACATCGAGCCGGTCGGTCTTGGCGCGCGCGACAGCTTACGGCTCGAAATGAAATATTGTCTCTATGGCAACGACATTGACAAGACGACGAATCCTCTCGAAGCGGGCTTGGGATGGATTACGAAATTGCAAAAAGGCGAGTTTTTAGGTCGCGAGCCTCTTCTGCGCGCGAAAGAAGAAGGTTTGAAGCGCAAGCTTATCGGCTTTGAAATCGAAGGCACAGGCTTCCCCCGCCCGCATTATCCTATCCTATCGAATGGCAAACAAGTCGGCCAAGTCACTTCCGGCACGGTTTCGCCCATGCTCGAAAAAGGCATCGGCATGGGCTATGTCCCCACGGAACTTGCTGAAATCGGCACGCCTCTCGAAATTGATGCCCGCGGCCACATTCTCCCCGCCCGCATCGTCAAAACCCCCTTTTACCAGCGACCGTATTAGTCGACAGGCGCACATGCGTTAGGTCGCGGCGGCGAATCTCCCGATTCGCCCCGTCCAGCAAGGCGGGTGCGCAAAATGGTGCGCCTCAACTACGCTCGGGCGGGTCGCAGACCCGCACCCTACAAAGCAAGGCACCTTTTATCGCCGGGCCAGGTTCTTAATCTGGCCCGAGCCTTCTCCGCGTTCACTGCACCGCAACCGGTGAGAGGCACAAGAACGAGTGCCTGATGAAACACACTGACAGAATCTGTAAGTGTGTTTTTTTTTTGGCCATTTACATTTGCGGAGATTTCAGCAAATATCGGACTTTTCCCTTGCGAATATCGAGTCTGCACCTTATATTGTTGAAAGAGTCTCAAAGAAGAAAAGCATAGAGTGTAAATGACCCACGCTCGTGTCGCTGGGTGTGGTAGCCGTGCGTAAGTCAAAATGGAATTGAAGGGAGATAGAAGCGCTTCGCAAAGTGCGGAGGTCTCCCTGCCGACAGTAAGTATCAAGAAGAGAAAGGAAAGATCACCATGAAACAGATTGGGACAATTTTGCTGACGCTTGCGCTTGTGCGGGCGAGCTTTGGTCAAGCACCGGACACTTTATGGACGAGGAGCTACGAAGCAACAGTCGACCTATCAGAATTTCGAATCGACATTGAGCAGACTTTCGACGGTAATCTTGTTATAGCAGGTCTTTGCAGTATTCTAAAGGTTGATTTCTGGGGAAACACCCTGTGGTCTCGGTCATCTGGCAACGGCGCATTTGCTGTCAGGCAATCTTCGGACAGCGGTCTGGTGCTCGCCGGAAGGTATCACCCCAGCTGGCCAAATAGGGCAAGGGCGTTCAAGATCGACGCATTTGGCAATACCATTTGGGATAATGTTTGGGACCTGCCCGGGTGTGTTCATGAATTGCTTTTGGACGTCGCCGAAGCAGAAAATGGCGACCTACTTTTTGCTGGACGAACATCAGAGTGTGACGGACAAGGTTATAACAACAATGTATATATCGTACGGACTGATGAAAACGGGAACATGCAGTGGCAAATTACCTATCCAATCTCACCACCCTATGAAGCAGAGAGAGTCTGCAAAACAGATGATGGAGGCTTCCTGATCGTGGGCTCCGAATGGCCATTTCAAAGCCCTGAGATAAATGCTTATCTATTGCGGATCGACGGCAACGGAAACACGATATGGGAGAGAACTTATGGTATGGGCCCGTCCAGCGGCGGGCGAGCTGTCATCCCTTGCGAAGGCGAGACCTACATCGTTGCTGGCTTCAATAGTGCAGGAGCCGGAGCAGAGGATTTTTGGGTCTTCAAAATAGATGGGTTGGGTGACACCCTATGGTCACGGGCATATGGCGGATCAGGAAATGACCAAGCCTACGATGTCAGGATGACTCTGGATGGTGGGTTTTTGATCACAGGGTGGACAGAGTCGTTTGGAGCAGGAGGTAGAGACGTGTATGCTGTGCGAACGGATGCAAACGGAAACCACCTCTGGAGCGCCACCTTCGGAGGTTCCGCGGACGATGAAGGCCATTCGGCGCAAGTCCTGCCCGACGGTTCTTTCGCAATCTCCGGGAATACGCGTTCATTCGGTGCTGGCCCCAGAAACTACTACCTTGTCAGGACGGGGCCGGAATATCCGGGTGTTGGATATGTGACTTTGATTTCGCCTGGCCCGCCGGATTGGGGATACCGATTGCATTGCGTTAGCGGGGCGCTGTCGCGGCTCGTATTCACCAACTTCTGCAGCGGCACTGTGGGCTCGGTGAGTGGAGCTGCGGCAACGGCAGGATGGACGGCGACGAACTACGCCGATTCCATTGTCTTTGCAAGCGACACATGGCTGAATTCCGGTTCTATAGACACTTTCTGGCTTTCGCATCCGTATTGCAGCGACTATGTGACTTGGACGGCAGGCGATAGTTCAGGCACGATCGAAGGGCCATTGCCGGTAGAGCTCACAACTTTCGAAGCGATTGCGGGCGACGAGCAAGTGACGCTTCGCTGGCGGACAGAAAGCGAATTGGATAATAGTCATTTTGTTCTCTACAAGCGCAAGGCCGGAGAAGAGATCTTCCGCAAGCTAACGGAAATCCCCGGCCACGGGACGACCACGGAGCCACATGATTATGACTATGTGGATCGCTTCGTGCAGAATGGCATTGCCTATGAATATCAGATTTCCGATGTGGACATCACGGGCCGTGAGACGGTTCACGAGCAGACTGTCTCAGCCACACCCACCGCCGCCACCATCCCGACGGAATTCGCGCTTCACGCTCTGTACCCGAATCCCTTCAACCCGACGACAACGATTCGGTATGATGTGAAAGAAACGGGGCTGGTTTCTCTGAAGGTCTTCGATCTCTTGGGGCGCGAAGTGGCGAGTCTGGTTCACGGAACGATTCCGGCAGGCTCGTACTCGATTGAGTGGAATGCGGGCGATTTGCCGTCGGGGGTCTATCTTTGCCGGATGGAGGCGGAGCGATTCGTCGAGACGCGGAAGGTGATTTTGTTGAAATAGTCCAACACAAGCCAAAAGGAGACGAAAGGAGACCGCGATGAGGCACCTACGAGAGATTTGTTGCGTCGGGCTGCTGTTTCTCTTTTCAGGCGGCACGATGGCATTGGCAGGCGAGGCCAGCAGAACACCGCAGACAAGAGACAACATCGTCCTATCGGCTACGGGAGTGAAACAGCCGGCCAAGTCAAAACACCCTGATGAAATCATCTTCTATGAAGATTGGGAAAGCGGACTGAATGGCTGGGTATCGCGAGATCTTACCGATACTCCCGGATCATGGCATATTGACAATTGGTTCGCATTCGGAGGCACGGGCATGTCCTGGTGCATGGGGCAACACCCCGTGGATTGCGACACCGTGGGATATCTTAACGATTGGTATATGGTCCTCGATTCGCCGCCGATCGTTTTG
>JAZDIW010000123.1:0-3970 GCA_043804575.1 bacterium | reverse complement strand
GACCGGAAAGGACTTCCTGGACCATGGCCAGCTTGAACTTTACAGGGTACTTCGAATGGGGCATCACACGCTCCTTTCTCCCGTACCCTCAATATACCACTTTCCCCCCCATCCTGTCCAGCCCTATGGGCGCAGTGCATAGTAGGGGGACAACAGGGGGTTCGTCCCCAACTTCGCCTCACTTGTCCAATGGAACGGAATATCACCATGATATTTTTGAGATGAGTTCTAGCCCCCACCGTCCTCGGTGGGAGACATGCTGGAACGACGGAGCATCCCGCCGTACATCGTTTCCATAAAGGCAGGCTCGGTTCACGCCGCTCTCGTCTTTCCAGAACCGCAATGACGCCATGATTGTCGCCGGGCGGGTCTGGAGACCCACCACGGCGAACAAACCCAAAAGGCCGGCGGGTTGGAAGAGCCCGGCGGCCCTTTTTGTATGAGGTGTCAGGTGAGAGGTCTGTCTTGCAAAATTGCGGAGAGAATGCTATTTTGTTCACATGCCAGAAGGCAACTTGTCTGTCGTCAATTCGTGAAAAATAGAAATTAGATGGGAAGCTGTTTTTATGAAGTTTAAGAGAATCTTCACGGGTCTTGCGGTCCTGTTCTGCGCAGCGATTGGTTCCAATCTCTGGGCGCAGGCTGACCCACTGCGCCATTTGATTGAGGCCGCCGGGGATGCGAAAAAGTATCCCGATGCGGCGGCCGTCGTTGTGTTCGATTCGACGATTATTCGCATGGAACCTTCGGGTCTCTCGCATGTCGTCTCGCGCACGCTCACAAAGATTCTGACGGCCGATGGAATCAAGAATCTCCGGGCGCTCCGCTTCGAGTACGACCCGGCATCGAACACTATCGAAGTTCGCCGCGTTGCGATTCATCGCAAAGACGGCAAGGTGGAGGAAATCTCGCTTTCGGCGATTCAAGATTTGTTCGCGCCCGCGCACTGGATTCGCTGGGGCGGACGCATGAAGCTCCTGCCATTGCCACCTTCGGAAGTCGGCGATGCGATCGAAGTCGAGACCTACAAAAAAGGTTTTCAAATCGCGTATCTGGGGCAACCTCCCGAGGAGGACGAGCGCTACATTCCACCCATGCGCGGTCATTTTTATGATGTCGTGCTTTTCGGCGGGCCGTATCCCATGGTGGAGAAAGCGTATGTTCTGCGCGTGCCGAAAGACAAGCCCGCTCAATATGAAGTCTATAACGGCGAAGTCTTCGCATCTTTCTATTTCGATGATGACCATCTGGTTTACGCCTTTTGGAAGAAGGACATCGAACCTATCATCGAGGAAGATCGTCAACCTGACCCACCGGACTTCGTGACGAAAGTCGTTTTGGCGACGGTGAGAGACTGGCCGGAAAAATCGCGCTGGTTCTTCGCGACGAACGAGCCTATCTTCGACATGAATGAAGACATTCAGGCGAAGGTCAAAGAAATCACGCGCGGTTTGGCGACGGACAGCTTACGCGTTGCGGCGATTTTGCATTGGTCGGCTCAGAATATCCGCTATTCCGGCATCACGATGGGCAAAGGCGAGGGCTATACGATTCATCCTTCGACGATGACTTTTCGTGACCGCTGCGGCGTCTGCAAAGACATTGCCGGAATGTGCGTCGGGATGCTGCGCGCGGCAGGCTACACGGTTTATCCCGCGATGACGATGGCTGGCGCGCGCGTCGAGCATGTCCCCGCGGATCAATTCAATCACTGTGTCGTTGCGTTGAAGAAGCCGGATGGCTCGTTTTGGATGATCGATCCCACTTGGGCGGCCGCCAGCCGCGATATTTGGAGCTTGGCGGAAGGCGAGCAACATTATGTTATCGGCAGCCCGGAAGGCGAAGATCGAGCGGCGATTCGCACCTTCAAGGCCGAAGAGAGCCAGACGCTGGTGAAGGCTCGCTGGCGCGCGAAATCCAACGGCGACCTTGTGGGCACGATTCGCGCCAAGGGAACGGGCTACGGGGATACGCGGTTGCGGCGAGCTATGGGCGATACACCGCTGGCCGAGCAGCGCCGAATGATTGAGGACTGGCTGCTGAAAGTTTCTCCGGCGGCAAGACTCAAGAGCCATACGGTGACAGATCCCCTTGATTTCCACAAGGATGTCGAGGTCACCATGGAGGTCGAGTTGCCGGGCTATGCGTGTGCAGACCGAAATTACTTCAGCGTGGCTTCGCCTGCCTTGAAACTCGTCGTGGGTGCTCAGCGACCGTTCAATCTGACTCTTGACTTGAAAGAGGAGGAGCGAAAGACGCCGGTGCTGCTTTGGGCCACGCGGGAAATCTATGTGGATGAGCAAATCGAATTGCCGCCAGGAATGCGTCTCATCACTCGCTCAGATTCGGCGGTGGCCAAAGGCGACATCGCAACCTTCCGGCAGGTTGTCTCAGATAAAGGTGGGCGTTTCAAGAATGAGAGTTTCTATCGTCTGGCGAAGCGAACGATTTTGCCGGAAGAATCCGAGGAACTCATGGATGCGCAGAAGCTGATGAAGAAGCAGGCCGAAGCCGTCTGGACTTTCCGTGGAGGCAAATCATGACAAAGTACTTCATTTATCCCGCGCTGATGGTGAGCATTCTCTTCGGCGCCGCTTTTCTTGCGCAAGGGGCAACGATAGAAGAGATTCTACCTCTGAAAAGCGAAGCGGAGAAATACACCGACCAGGATGCCGTCGAGCTCTACAAGGCGGTTCGCTATACGCTGCTTCCCGATGGGCGGCGGGAAGTGCAAACGACGGTTGTGCGTCTCTTGCGCACTTATTGGTCCATGGATAATTACGGCGACCCTTAAATCCCCTATGACTCGGTTCGTCAGGAGCTCACGGTCTCGATGAGCCGCACGTTTATGCCGAATGGCAAGATTGTGGATACGACGCCGAACGGCTTCAATCGCATCACTCCCGATGCGGTCGCTTTGGCACCCGATTACACGAGTTTGCAGGACATGGTCGTCACGCATCTGGGTCTTGAACCGGGGGCGATTACTTATTTCGATTACGCCATCCGCGACCGCAAACCTTTGGGCGAAGTCTTCAGCGGCACAACACTATTTGGCGGACGAAATCCCACTCTTTGGCAAGAGTTCTCTATTGAGGTTCCCGCAGGGACGAAATTGCAGATGAAAGAGGCCAACGGCGTGCCGACTTCGAAGAAGAGCACAACCGCGGGAGTGGATCACTACTTCTGGCGGATGGACAAATTGCCCGCGGCTTGGGCGCCGGATGCCGAGCCCTTTGCGTTTCGCTTTCGGCCGCGCGTGAGCTTCTCGAACGCGGTCGGTTGGGATGCGGCTTTGCGTCATCTTACTGCCGCGATGGCTGCCGATACGATTGTGACACCACCCATGCGCCGGATGATTGATGAGGAGCTGGCCGATGAGGTTAGCCCCGAGAGTCGGGCGCTGGCAATTCAGACTTATTTGCGCGAGCGATTCAATCGAATCGAACATACTTATCCGCTGTTCAAACGCACATTTCGACCTGCGGCGAAGGTTTTCGAGAGCGGCTATGGTCACACGCTCGACTTGGCCGTGCTCTTTGCGGCGCTAGCGAGAGCAGCGGGACTTGCGGCGGATGTCGCGCTTGTTTTTCCCAATGCGCCGGATGTGCCGAGTCTGGACGATTTCTCGGAAGTGCTGGTGATTGTTCAAACGGATGGAGGAGAGCGCCCTTTCGATGTCACGAAACCTGCGAAGGAATGCTTGCGCGAGCGGCTCGGGGATGCTCAGATTCTTCGTTTGAAACCGGGTACCGCGCTGTCTCTGTCGCCCATGCCTTGGGCAGACCAATCAACCTTCTCCGAACTTCTCGTGACTTGGAACTTAAAATCCGACAGTTTATCGAGCGGCGAAGGCGTGTGGCGTTTTGGAGGTGCACTGAATCATCTTGGCAAGATGCGCGACGGCAAGCTCGAGGATTTCCTTACGGGCATGCTGAAAAGCTTTTGGAGGGGGATTGTGGTTGAGAAT
>JAZDIW010000122.1:0-4871 GCA_043804575.1 bacterium | reverse complement strand
GTTGACTTTCAGCGCTAAAATTGCTATAATTTATAGTTTAAATCTTGGAGAAGTGCACCCTTTTCCTCTTGGAAGGAGGCATCTCATGAAGAGCATGGTCAAGGGAATTGTTCGACTGGTCGTCTTGGGACTTCTGTGCATCCCTCTGCTGGGGCAGGTGGTGGTGCATCAGATCAATTCCCCAACGAGTAACGCAACAGGTCTCTGCTGGGACGGTGAGGCTCTCTGGGTCAGCGGCTATACGAACACCATCTGGAAAGTCCACCCGGTCACGGGAGCCGTGATGCGAACGCTGACCGGGCCTGTGAACGGCTCGGACGGCCTTGCCTGGGAAAATGGCTACCTGTGGACGATTTCTCGGGTCGCGTCCGATGTTCATGTCTACAAAATTGACACAGTCAGTGGCGCGGTGGCGGGGCAGATCCCCGACCCGACGGCTGGTTGGGCCGGAGGATTGGTCTGGGATGGTTCGGCCTTTTGGTTTTCCGACTATTATCCAATAGACCGCCTCCTACGGATTGATACGACAACTATGGACACACTGGCGATGTTTGCTGCTCCGGGAAATCAGCCCTATGGAATGGCCTATGATGGAGTCAGCGTCTGGAACAGCTCGGAGGATACCAATGCAGACCGCATCTATCGCATAAATCCGGCGACCGGCCAAGCTATGTGGTCGTTTGCTTTGCCGCCTCATCAGCCTGCGCCGGGAAGGCGGCCTCGGGGGCTGGCATGGGACGGACAATACTTGTGGATCTTGGCCTATGCCGTGGATAGCTGGGAAGTGAAAATCTTTCAATACGACATCGGCAACGCCGAAAATCCGGACATTGACTTCTCTGTTTCGAGCCACGATTTCGGGGCCCATGTCGTCGGATTTCCGGTTGTCTGGGCGACCGAAGCGAGGAATATCGGAAATGTGAATCTTGTGCTCGACAGCGCTCGTTTCTTCGGAGGGGTTGCCTACAACCTTCTCGAGCCCGATGTGTTTCCTGTGACCATAGCTCCTGGAACGGCAAGGATGTTTGTCATTGAATTCGACCCACCCGAAGCGGGACTTTTCCGCGACACCCTGGCCGTCTATTCGAACGACCCGGACGAGGATCCTTTTCTCGTTTCACTGATGGGCACGGGATTGCCGGATGAGGGAGACATCGAGGTCATTCCATCCCCGGTCAATTTCGACACCGTGCGTATTGCTCCTCCTATCCTTTCGACGAGTCGAAGCGTGCAAATCTGGAATATCGGCACAGGTGTTTTGACCATTTCGTCGGTGGAAGTGGAAGGCGAGGGCTTCAGCATGGATCCGGTTATCGTTCCGCTGGATATGGACAGTTCAAGCTATGTCTTGGCGCGAGTGTGGTTTGCGCCGACGGAAGCCCGAGGCTACGAAGGAATCCTGCGAATTGTGTCGGACGATCCCGATGAGAGCCTTCTCGAAGTGCGTCTGACCGGCGTCGGGGATGATAGGCCCTATGATGGAGGCGATATCTTTTGGTATTTTGGGGCGCAGGGGAATTATGACAACGGAATCAATTCGATTACCTGGATTCCCGATATGAATAGTGACGGGATTGCCGATGTTCTGGCCGCCAGCGGTAATCATCTTGTCTATTGCATCAATGGAAGCTCGTGCGGGATAGGGGATACTCTGTGGACTTATGACACCGGAGCGGATCCCATGCATTCGGGCATCGTCTGGTATGAACGAGGAATGAGTGTATGCCCTGATCTGACAGGAGACGATATCAGCGATGTTCTTATCGGCACTTCGGGCGGTAGTCGCTCCGTTTATGCGCTCTCGGGTGCCGACGGCGTGGAAGTGTGGATGTTTGATACGCGCTATTGGGGCGGCGGCGGCTGGGTCTATGAGGTCTATCCGATTTCGGATATCAACGGTGATTTCGTCGCGGATGTATTGGCGGCGGCAGGGGATGATGGAAGCGGAACGGGTCCGAACAAAGCCTTTGCTTTGAGTGGCGGGAGCGGTCAACTTCTTTGGCAGGGTCCGGCATCGGTGGCCTATTTCTGCGTGCGAACAGTGGCAGATGTCACGGGAGATGGGATTCCGGATGTCGTTGCGGGCGATACCGACGGGGGAGTCATGGGTCTGGACGGGGCATCCGGCGCGCCCATTTGGCAAGCGACGGTGGGACTTGGTTCCCCCGTATTCGTTCTGGTCGCGATGGGCAATGCCAATCCTCATCAGACTCAAACGGAAGATGTCGCGATCGCTTCGGCGTACGAAGGCATATTCTGTCTTGACGGCGGCAATGGAGGGCGGATTTGGTTCACCCCAATGTCCTCCATCGTCTATGAAATCGCAGCCGGTTCCGACATTACAGGCGATGATATTCAAGAGGTTTACACGGGCACCGTAGGCGGGCGTCTTATCTGTCTGGACGGGGCCAGCGGCACGCAGATCTGGTCCGTGGTGGTGGATCCGGTTTCCGCACAAAATGTCCTTTCGATGACAGTCATTCCGGATGTCAACGGGGATCGCGTGGATGAAATCGTGGCCGGAACCTTGGGAGACTATATTGTGCTGATTGATGGTTGGGATGGAACGCGCATTTGGTCTACCCGTGGCCAAATTCCGGCCGATGCCATAGACGCCGTCGGTGTACTGCCGGATATTGATGGGAACGGGTCGTGGGAAATTTTGGCGGGCAATCGCGCAGGAATTATTCAAGCGCTCTCGGGTGGACTAGAACTTTCAGCGCTCCCGAGCCGTGCCACTTCTCCGATGGTCTTTGCCTTGAAGCCGAATTATCCCAATCCGTTCAATCTTCAGACAACGATTCCCTATGAGTTGGCAAGGGACGGCCATGTCACGCTGGTTATCTATGACCTCTTGGGTCGCCGCGTGACGACTCTTGTGAATGGAGTTCAAGCAACAGGCACTCATCAAATCCTATGGAACGGCACGAACGCGACCGGAACGCCCATCTCCTCGGGTGTTTACTTTGTTCAGATGCGGACGGAGCGCTTTTCTGCCACGCACAAAATGATGCTACTCAAGTAGGGAGTCCACGAAATGCCTGCAGTGTCCCCCCGATTTCGAGGATTCGGACGGCTTTTTCTGCACGGGCAATTTATTCCTATCGTTCTAATATGGGCAGTGTCTGCTATTCCCTCACGGGCAGAGCGAATTATCGAAATTCCGGTGACAGCGGATTTGTCCGTTGTGCAGGCTGCCGAGCTTGGCGTGCGACTCTTGGATGCCAAAGTGGAGAAGGTGAATCCCGCATTGGCAGGCCAGCCGCGGCGAGCGCTTTGGAACAGGGAGAATGGATTTGTTACAGGCGTGGCTGGTGAGGAAACGATGGGGCGGCTTGCGACAAGTGGAATTTCCTATCGCGACAAGGGTCCCTATCTTCGGCAACTTCGCAAGCGCCCGCCTCAAGTCATTCTCGACTTGCCCTATCAATGGGGCTGGCCGAGGCCGATGGTGGGCTGGCCGACGATTTACGGACACACGACGACCATCGCAGATTTTGACGGCAATGGCGACCTCGAAGTCCAGCTTTCCAATATTGAGAACTATTTCTATGTGTGGCAACACGACGGTGCGTTTTTCCCGGGGTATCCGTTGGATCCCATCGTTATGTGGCTGCCAACCGACCCACCCACGCCGGTGACTTGGGTTTCTTCATCATCCATCGAGACGGCGGCGATGGGGGACATCAACGGCGACGGCGGGCAGGAGCTTGTCTACGGCTGCGGACTCGGTTACCTTTGCGTCTATGAGCCGCGTGGTGCGATGGATGGTTTCCCGTGGCTTCTCGATACGACTCTCTACAGCGGTGTTCCGGCATTGGTGGATTTGGACAGGGTCGAAGGGGAAGAAATTGTCCTGCACACCTATCCTTACTACCCCGAATATTGGCCGATTCCGCCGACGGTGCATGTCTTCTATCCCGACCACACGGAGATGGACGGTTGGCCTCAGACATTTCCGCGTGAAACGGAATCCTCACCTGCGGTGGGAGACTTGGATGGTGACGGAGAGCCGGAAATCGTGATTGGTTGCGGTGAGCCGGGAACCGGTGATGGAGCCCTGCTTGTTTGGCATATGGATGGCACGGTCGCCGAAGGATTTCCCATCACAAATCTCTATCGTGTGGGTTCGACGCCGACAATTGCCGACCTCGATGAAGATGGATTTCGCGAAATCATTGTGCGTGTGAAATCTCACGATGGAGAAATCAACGGGATTTATGTGTGGGATCACTTGGGGAATCTGAAGCCAGGCTTTCCTGCCGAAGTGATTACAGGTCATCCTGATGGCGCGTGCGCGATAGGCGACATTGACGGCGACGGGGATTTGGAAATCGCCTTCGGAAGCGTCGAAGCCGTTGACTTGGGTCGGGTCTATGCGTGGCATCATAATGGGACGCCTGTGGAAGGATTTCCGCAGCTTGTGGGGGCGACTTGGGTGGATGGAAGCGTGACGATTGCGGATGTTTCCGGAGATGGATTGCCCGACATCGTGGCGACAACCAATGGACTTCTGAATGATCCCGGGCATATTGTCGCGTTTGACTGGCGAGGAAACATGGTCGCCGATTTCCCGCTGTTTCCAGATCCGAATGATGATTTCAGCTCGTTTGAGTGCACGCCAAGCTTGGTTGATATTGACGGCGATGGAGATATCGAAATCTTTGCCGGGGATCACGAAGGGAAGCTCTACGCGTGGGATACCCGCGGTTTGGTATCGGAGCATGCAACTTGGCCAACATTTAAATATGGGCCGCATCGAACGGGATGCCGAGAAACGGAGCCTGTCTCGTCTATTCGGAGCCATGATGCTCTGCGACCCGAATCGCTCCGGCTGTTTTCCCCCTGTCCAAATCCGTTCAACAGCACGG
>JAZDIW010000121.1:0-6990 GCA_043804575.1 bacterium | reverse complement strand
CCGCCCCCACCGCCTCCACCGCCGCCGGCTGAGATTATCGTGGACTACGAATGGACTTTCGATGGCGCGGCCTACTATCTTACCTTAAATGTATGGGAAGAAGACTATCAAGCGGCACGGCATACCACGCGCATTCCTCATGACAGTTACTACGGTGAGCTCGTTTCCTATGCGTTGGGGCCGGGGTATGCCGAGGCAGCGGCGGTAGCGGACGGTCTTTATGAACTCGCGCTTGATGACCGCCTGGGCTACGAGCTTTTGCCCTTTGCCGTCCGCTTTATTCAGCAGGCCGCTCCGGGTGCGGATTTCGAGATTGCCCTGCCATTCCACTATCCAATGGAATCATTGATTGACGGAGGAAGAAACTCGGGGGATCAAGCGGCGTTGGGAGCTGCGGTTCTGGAGAATCTGGGCTATGCCACGGGGATCGCCATCTTCTGGAACACATGGGGCAGCTCCGTCCATGCGGCTTTGGCAATAAGCGATGCGGATTGGGAACCGCACGATTATGACGACCTGGGGACAGGATGGACTTTCTTGGAACCGACGGCATGCGGGGACTACCGCAGGATTGGCAGCCGCCCTTCTTGGTTCTGTGAATTCGACGCTTGGGTGGTCTGGCCGCTCTGGGAGGCTACTCAGTCAGTCCCAATCCCAAGAAAAGGGGGGAAGGCCCAGGCGGGCGCCCAAATCGCCTCGCCCGGAAGTTGAGCCACAACATGCCGCCCTTTCCTGCAGCCTGGCCCTAAAGCCGGGCTTTTTCTTTAAGGAAAGGACCAGGGGCTTGATTATTGGCATCATTTTTAGTAATTTACACACTTAGGACGCAGAATTTCTATGAACAATATCTTTTAGAAATGTCTTGGCCGGAAAATTGCACTTTTTGCCGCATCGCGGCTGGGTTGGCTCGGGCAGAAATCCTGTATGAAGATAGCGAAATCGTTGCTTTTCGGGACAGGTATCCCCAAGCACCACATCATGTATTGGTGATTCCGCGGCGGCACATTCCAAGACTTCATGATGTTGCGCCCTCAGATGCCTTGCTCATGGGGAGACTACTTATGGTTGCCCGAGAGGTCGCCCAGTCGCTCGGACTGGAAAGAACGGGTTATCGCATTGTCATCAATAGTGGTGCAGAGGCCGGGCAGTCCATCTTCCATCTCCATGTCCACATCTTGGGTGGACGGGCGATGAAATGGCCCCCCGGATAGCCCTGCGAACTCCGCAAGAATCTGTCGAGCTCCATCGAATTGGTCCTGTAGATGAATGAATCGAAAATGGCAGTAAGGGAAGTCCAACGGCAGGAGAATGCACGCCGAGTCCTGGTTGTGGATGATGACACGGCCTCGCGCACGATTCTGCGTCATGTTCTCTCGCTGCGCGATTTTCAGACGGACGAGGCGCGAGACGGCCTTGAAGCGAGCGAAATGATCGCGGGGCATGACTATCATCTTGTCATCGTGGATCTGCGCCTTCCGAGGCTCTCCGGGCTTGCCCTCATCGAGCGTGTGCGACAGATGCGACCCGACCTGCCGATCATCATCGTGTCCGGCGGCGGAGGGTTGGACGAAGCCATTGAGGCCATCCGACACGATGTCTTTTTCTATTTCAAGAAGCCGATTGTCAATCTGGATGAGTTCTTCCATGTCATCGAGAGTGCGCTGGAGCGCGAGCGGCTCCTTCGCGAGAATCGCGCCTATCAGGAAGAATTGCACAACCTGAATCTTCGGCTCCAAGAGAAGGTCGCCGAACAGACGCGCGAGATTGCCGAAATGCGGGATCGTTTGGCGGAGCTGTTTCAGGTTTCTCCCAGCATTCTGGCGGCTCGGGACTTCCATGAAAAACTGGACATCGCGGCCAAAACTCTGGTCAGCAGCCGGTTTTTCCAGCGGGCGCTCATTATGCTCGAGTCCTTCTCCAATCCGCCGTCTCAAGGAGCCTATGCGGCGGCCGGCAGCGAACAAGCCATCCCTGAAAGCGAGCTGGAGACACAGTATCAAGGAATGAAAGGGTTGCTTCGCGAGGAGTATCGCCGCGGCGGTTCCTACCTCGTTTTTTCCGATATGGCAGCCGAAAAGGGCGAGGTTTCGGATTCTGCCTTTGTGCTGGTTCCGCTTCGGGGTCAAGATGGACGCATCATCGGCATCGCTCGTCTTGGGGGCTTTGCCGGGGCAAGTCCGCCGGGTGAAGAAGTGCTTCATCTGTTGGAGCTTTTCATGGCGCAGCTTGCGCTCTCGATTGAGGAGGTCAGTCTGGAGCGGGAGCTGGAAGAATCGGAAGCACAATACCGCACCCTCGTAGATAATGTCAGCGACCTCATTCTTCGACTTGATCTGCAAGGAAATTTCACCTTTGTCAGTCGACGCAGCTTCGAGAACCTTGGCTATGCATGGAATGAGCTGGTTGGCAAGTCCTTTCTTGATTTGGTGCCCGAAAACAAGCGGGAACTCGCCTATGGCGCGCTGGAGAGACTGAAGGAGTCTTCGGGCACGATTCAAGACTTCACGGTGCGTCACAGAGACGGTCGAGAACTCGTCTTGGCGATCACCGCGAATCACCTCGTCGAGCTGGGGCAGCCGATAGGTATCTTGGGCATCGCGCGCGATGTCACGGAGAAACGCCGATTGGAAGTCCAGGTGCGCGAATCCGAAGAACGGTACCGCGCGCTGACCGAAAATGCCAATGATGCCATCTTCATTCTCGACCCGGAGACTTACCGATTCCTCGAAGTCAACCAACGAGCTGCGGAACTGACCGGCTATTCACGCGAAGAGCTCCTGAGCATGACGGCGATGGATCTGCGACATCCCGAACATGCGGCCCAAGCCATTGAGCGCATCGAGACAACCAAGACGGCGGGAGCGGGGCGCTTTGAGGACGCACCGCTGCGATGCAAAGATGGCCATGAAATTGTGGTGGACATCGCCGCGACGGTGCTCGACATCGGGGGACGAAAGATCTATCAGAGCATTGTCCGTGATATCACGCAGCAGAAGAGAACCGAAGAAGCCCTGCGCAGACGATTGATGGAATTGCAGATCTTCTCCGAAATCAGCGATGCTCTGCAAAGCTCGATTGATATCAAAAATGTCCTGGGCATTATCCTCGCCGGCGTAACGGCGGGTCAAGCCTTAGGTTTCAACAGGGCCTTCATCTTTCTTCACGATGAGGAAGAAGGCATTCTGCGCGGTGAGGCGGGGGTGGGTCCGACCTCTGCCGACGAAGCGGGGCGGATTTGGTCCGAGCTTTCCGCCAAAGGTTTCTCTCTTGCGGATCTAATTCAGAGCTATCAAACAGAGTTCCTTATCCGCCGGCAACAAATGTCGGACTACGCCCGCAGCCTTTCCATGCGCGTCACGGCGGATGCCGGCGTATTCTATCGAGCGGTGACACAAGGAGACGCTTCGATTGTCGAGAATGCAACGCAATCCTCTCTTGTTCCTCGCGAGTTTCGCAATCAATACGCGGTGAGCTCTTTTGCCGTGGTGCCCATGATTTCCCGAGATACGACTCTGGGCGTTCTGCTGGTTGATAACTTCATCACGAATCGGCCCATTACGAATGACGACCTCAGACGCTTACGCGTTTTCGCCAATAGTGCCGCCTTGGCCATTGAGAGGTCCCGGTTGCTGGCAAGCCTCGAAGTGCGCTTGCGCGAGTTGACGGCGGCCAATCGGGAGCTGAAAGAGAGTCGGGACAAGCTGGTGCAGACGGAACGGCTGTCGGCGATTGGCGAGGTGGCCGCATCGGTCGCCCACGAAATTCGCAATCCTCTGGCGGCCATCGGCGGATTTGCGCGCTCGGTGCTGAACTCTCTTGCGCCGGAGGATTCGAATCGGACGCGTTTGCACATCATCGTCGATGAAGTGCGGCGCTTGGAAGGCATTCTGACGGAAATCCTGCAGTTCACGCGCCCCACGATGCCTCGGTTCGAAGAGGCCGACCTAAACGGCATCATTCTCCAGACATTCAGCATGATGTCCGAGGAAATTGACAAAGAACTCATCACCGTGCAACGGGAACTGAATCCGAATCTGCCCGCCGTTTGGACTGATCCTGACCAAATTCGTCAGGTTTTGCTTAACATCTTCCGCAATGCCATCCATGCCATGCCCAAAGGAGGAATCTTGCATGTTCAGACGCGGGCAAAGGATGATGTTGCGCAGGTGCAGATCCGTGACACGGGAGTCGGCGTTCCCAGAGCGGATCTCGACAAGCTGTTCAACGCCTTTTTCACGACCAAATCCACAGGCTCGGGATTGGGCCTAACTGTATCCTTGCAGATTGTCCGCAATCACGGTGGAACGATTACGGTGGAATCCAAGGAGAGGGCGGGTTCAGTCTTTACCATATCGCTGCCGGTTCACAGAAAAGGTGCTTGATTTTTATTTTATTGTGTCTTATATTGATAAAGAAGCCCGTGGCGTGACGATGGAGCCAAGGATAGCGAGTTTCGCGGGTTCTTTTGGTATTAGCAACGAGATGAAGGAGCGGGTACATGAGAGCTATCTCTACGCTTTGGGTTTTATCCGTCGTTTCTTGCCTCTCCGTCCTGACCATCACGGCATGCTCGAAGGGCCCGAGTGAGCGCCAGCTTTTCGAACAAGGCAAGAAATATCAAGAGGAAGGCAAATTCGCCGAATCAGCTGCGGCCTATGAAGAGCTAGTGAAGAGATACCCCGATTCGCGGCAGGCCCCCCAGTGCCTCTTCATGGTGGGCTATCTCTACGCCAATCATCTGGCTGACTACGACCGAGCCCGCCGAGTCTATGAAACCTTCCTGAAAAAGTATCCCGATGACCCTCTTGTAAAGGATGCCCGCTGGGAGCTTTCCCACCTCGGACAGGATCTCAATGAAATTCCTGAATTGAACGAGCTGTTGCAGAGTTCCGCGGATTCCGCCGCGAAAGGTGCCAAGCCGGATACATCGCTGAAATAGCGTGCCGGATCATGCGGTTTCACGGCCACACCGCGCGCCAATTTTGCAAATTCATATCCCCTGGGTCTTGCCTGGGGGTTATTGTTTCCTTCCGTTGAGATTGCCGGGGCAGAGCGCCCCCGGCAGCTGGAACTTTTGCGGACAGCTATCGTATTATTATGATTGAAACTGCTATCGAACTTCCCTAAACCTTTGGCAATTTTCCAGGAGGCGCATGGACGCAGATATTCGAGAACTCACCCAAATCGTTGAGCGCGAATCCGAGTTTGTGGATCGCTTGCAGGCCGAAATCGGGAAAGTCATTGTCGGCCAGAAGCCTATCGTCGAGAGATTGCTCATCGGACTCTTTTCCGGTGGGCATATCTTGCTTGAGGGCGTGCCGGGGCTGGCGAAAACCCTCGCCATCAAGACTCTCGCCATGGCGATACAGGCAAAATTCCAGCGCATTCAATTCACGCCGGACCTCCTGCCCGCCGACCTGATTGGCACTCTCTTTTTCAATCAGAAGGATGGGAATTTCTATACGAAACGAGGGCCCATCTTCGCGAATTTCATCTTGGCCGACGAGGTGAACCGTGCTCCCGCCAAAGTACAATCGGCTCTTCTCGAAGCCATGCAAGAGAGACAGGTGACGATCGGCGAACAGACTTTCCCGCTCGACGAGCCCTTCATGGTGTTGGCCACCCAGAATCCGATTGAGCAGGAAGGAACCTATCCGCTCCCCGAGGCACAGGTGGATCGATTCATGATGAAAGTCAAAATCGACTACCCCAGCCGCAAGGACGAAGTGCTCATTATGCGTGAGTATTCCCGCGATAACGAACATCGGCCACAACCGGTCGTGACGCCGCAGGAAATCTTGGGTGTGCGCAAGACCATCGAAAAAATCTATGTGGATCCCAAGATTGAAGAGTATATACTCGACATCGTATTCGCAACCCGAACACCTGCCCAATACAAGATGCCCGATTTGGTGCCTCTGATTCAATATGGAGCCTCGCCTCGTGCGTCCATCTATTTGATCAAGACGGCGCGCGCGCATGCCTTCTTGCGCAAGCGCGGCTATGTGATCCCTGAGGATATCCACGCCGTCGGCATGGATGTGCTGCGACATCGTGTCATGGTCAGCTATGAAGCCGAGGCGGAGGAAGTGGTTTCGGAAAAAATCATCAAGGATGTGTTCGCGCGAATTGAAGTCCCATAGAGTGCGCGCCGTTCGCTTTGTCATAATTGAAGCTATCCCACACTATGCCGACCCCTCTTGCCTCCCCGCAAGCAGGGAGACTGACAGAGCCTCCCTCCGTTTACGGGGGGATGAAAGGGGGGCTCTGGAACAGGAAACTGAAAGAGCAAGTTCAAAGTCATTTCCAAGATAGCCCTATTCCTTAGCCCATGGAAACTCGAGAAATCCTCAAGAAAGTCCGGCAGATCGAGCTCAAGACTCGCGGAGTCGTGAACGAGATCTTGTCCGGAGAATACCACGCCGTTTTCAAAGGGCGGGGGATGGATTTCGCCGAAGTGCGCGAATACCAGATGGGCGATGATGTGAGACTCATTGACTGGAATGTGAGCGCTCGGATGGGCCATCCCTTCATCAAGATTTTTGAAGAAGAGCGCGAACTTCTGGTGATGCTGCTTTGCGATGTTTCTAGCTCGGCTCATTTCGGCTCGGGCCGGCAGATGAAAGTGGACATGGCCATCGAACTCGCCGCCGTATTAGCCTTTTCGGCGCTGAGAAATAATGATAAAGTGAGCCTGATTCTCTTCACGGATCATATCGAGAAGTTCATCATCCCGAAGAAAGGCCGAACGCATATCCTGCGGATCCTGCGGGAGCTCTATGCGTTCAAACCTCAGCGCTCCGGCACAGATCTACGCCTGGCTCTCGAATACCTCAATCGAGTCACAAAGAAGCGGAGTATCGCCTTCCTCATCAGTGATTTCTTTTCGCCGGATTTCGAGCGGGCGGCAAACATTGTCGGGCAAAAACACGACCTCATCGCCGTCCATGTTTTTGATCCCAGAGAATATCTCCTGCCAAAGGTGGGGCT
>JAZDIW010000120.1:0-5136 GCA_043804575.1 bacterium | reverse complement strand
GACTTCCTCTCGGATCCGCGAAGCGCTCTTCTTTCCAGAATGACCGGTGCGCCGGTGCGAATCGGAATCGGCTATCGAGGGCGTGGCTGGGCCTTCACCCACTCGATTCCTTGCCAAGACCCAAACCGCCCCATGTATAGCGCGAGACACAAGGCGCAGCTTGCTGAGCCCTTCGGAGAACCTGTGAGCACGAATTGCGCCCTCGAATTCTTTCTTCGCTCGGAGGATGAGGAAGCTGCCGCGCACTTATGGAAACAGAAAGGCTGGAGCAAAGAGACACCCGTTGTGGCTCTCGGCGTCCATAGCCGACGGGAGTACAAGAGGTGGCCTGTCGAACGATTTGCGCAGGTGGCGCAGAGACTCATCTATGAATGCGAGGCAGCGATCGCTGTGCTCGCCGGCCCCGGCGAAGAAGTCCCGGCACAGCAGGTCTTGCGGCTTCTTGGTGATTCACGCGCACATTTACTTCAACCAAATAGTCTCGGCTCTCTGGCAGCCTGTCTGAGTCGGTGCCGACTCTTCCTTGGAAACGACGGCGGCCCAAAGCACTTGGCCGTGGCCGTGGGCACGCCGACGGTTACCCTTTTTGGCGATGAACCCTTTGAATTCTGGACTCCGCCGGACAATCCTTCTCACATCGCCCTTGGCGGCAGGCAATTGGGAGAGAAGGGACTTGCTTCCTTGACCAGTCAAGAGGTCTTCGAGGCCGCCCGCGACCTTCTGGCGACGACGCACTGACATGCCTCAGAAATCCGAATGTTTTCTCCTCTTTCGCAATGGTTCCATCGGCAATACTCTAATTGCTGTGCCAGCCATTCGCGCCATTCGCCAAACGTTCCCCAAGGCTCACCTTTGCCTGATTCTCGACCCGACGGGTGCCGCACTCTTGAAATATTGCCCACTGATTGACGAAATCATTGTCTATGCCAAATTCGGAAGGCATCGAAGATTTTTGCCAAACCTATCGTTTGTCAGGCAATTGCGCCAGCGACACCCGACTCGTGCTGTGCTCTTCAAGCGTTTCTTCCGCAACGGATTTCTCGCCTTCCTCTCCGGAGCGAAAGAGCGAATTGGATTTGAGACCAAAGGCTCGGCTCCCTTTCTCAACCGAACGGTCCCCTATGAAGAGGGACGAGACATCGTGGAGTTGAATCTTGAGCTCGCCTTTTTGCTTGGCGCGGATCGCACGGCATCGCGAGAGTTGGAGCTTTGGTTTGACAGCAATGTTGAATCTGCAACGGAACGGTTTCTTCGCGAGAACAACTTGATCGAAAAAGCATACACGGTCATCTGTTTGGGCGGCAGAACTTCTCCCCCATACTATCTTGCATCAGAGAAGTGGCGGAACATCGTCGGTCTCGCCGGGAATGCAGACGAAGCCGTCGTCTTTTTGGGCGCCGGAGAAGAAAGAACGCTGGCCGAGGCCGTGACTCAAACAGCAAATCAACGATCCCTTCTGGCTTTTGACCTACCGATTCTACTTACTGCCAGTCTCATCCGTCGCGCGAAGCTCTTTGTGGGCACAAACAGCGGGCTCGCCCACATCGCCAATGCCGTTCGAACACCCGGACTCATTTTCTTCCGGCCCGACGACAATGTCGCCAATGAAATCGAGAAGTGGTGCCCCAAAGGGCCGCGATACCGTCCGCTCGTTCCTCCAGTGGATTCCTCTGCATTCCCGCAGTTTCTGACTCAAGTGGAAAAGGCCATCTTCGAGGTTCTCGCTTGAATCCGGATCTTTCTGTCATTATCGTAACCTGGAATTCGGCTCAATGGATTGAGAAATGCCTTCGATCCCTCGCGGAGCATGCACAAACACTGAAGCAGGAAGTCATCGTCGTGGACAACGCCTCCGAGGATGAGACGGCGCAATTGATTCGCGGGAATTTCGGAGAGGTTCAACTGATAGAATCCTCGGAGAATTTGGGTTTTGCAAAAGGCTGCAACCGAGGCCTCGACCAAGCGAGCGGAAAATTCCTCTGGCTGCTCAATCCCGATACGGAATTGATAGGCGATGCCCCGGCTTTGCTCGCCTCCGCTCTTCAAAGTGAGAAAGAAGCGGGAATCACCGGGGCCATGCTTCTGGATGAACGAGGCTTGCCGGCCGTCTCTTTCGGGGATTTCCCGGACTGGCGATATGTTCTTTCTCGCTTCTTGCCGTTGCGGCGTTTTCTGCCGGATAGCTCTTTGCCTCAGTATGGGCGCATTCCAGAAGAAGGCGAGATAACAATCCGCGAGGTGGACTGGATTTCGGGCGCGAATCTATTCTTCCGTCGCGAAGTCCTCCAGCGTGTTGGAAAACTGCATCCACGCTTCTTCGCCTTCTTTGAAGATGTGGATTTCTGTCGCCGCGCCCGCAATGCGTGGCTGCGCTCCTATCTCGTCCCCGAAGCCAAGGTGATTCATTATGCGGGTCGAAGCTTCGTCGCCCATCAACGACCTGCAAAGCACATCTTTCTGGAAAGCGAGCTGCTCTACTTTCGCCGCCATTTGCCCCATCCTGAATGGGCACGACGCTTGTTCTTGACGAACGCATCCCTAAAGCTCATAGAGGCATCTTTAACAAAGAAGAGCAAGCGAAGAAACTCGCTTATGGAGCGCCGGAACATCCTTCGCTTGCCCCTCCCGAGCAAGGGAGGCTTCTCACTCATGCCGCCCAATGGCGATTCCCAATCGACCGAGTTCTCGATCATTATCCCTTTGTACAATCGCGCCCATCTTCTGCCTCGTTCGATTCAATCGGTTCTTGAGCAGAAACATGTCGCACACGAGAAAATTGAGATCATCGTTTGCAACGATGGCAGTACGGACAATCCTCAAGAAGCTTTGCAGGAAGCGCTCGGAAATCAGCTCCGGCAAATTCCCGTTCAAATCCGTTGGCTGTCTCTGCCCCACTCCGGACTTCCGGGAAGAGCTCGCAATGCCGGTCTATCCGTGGCTCAAGGTATCATCATTGCTTTTTTGGATTCGGATGATCGTTGGCTGCCTCATCATCTGCAGACGCTCCAGCGTGCATTCCGTCGCCATCCGAAGTTGGGAATGGTCATTACGGGATTTCGATTCAGCCATCTTATCCCCAGACCCGACGGGAGCTTCATGGAGAGGTTTCGGAAGGCACCTCAATCATCGCGCTCCATCATTACGGACTGCGTGGCGATTCGGCGAAAAGTCGTGGAGCAATTCGGTGGATTTGGAGAAGAGGATTTCATGGAGGATTTCTACTATTGGCATCGCTTGATGCCGGAGATAGAATATAAGCGACTGCGCCGAAAAACTGCCATATTCAGTTTTGCCCGAGGAGGAGACCACCTCAGCTATCGTTTTGAGAGGATTCGGTCGAGATATGCCTGAGCGAAGCAAATACGGTATCGCCATTCCGAGCTACAACGGATGCAACGCGTTGGAGCTCTGCCTTCAATCGATCGAGAAATGGCTCGGCTCACACGCGGATCTTGGGGAAGTGGTTGTCGTTGACGACGGCAGCACCGATGAAACGCGAGAGAAGTTGCCTGCGCGATTTCCTTTCGTGCGCTGGATTTGGCAGGAAGAAAACCGGGGATTCTGCCATTCGGCCAATCGTGCCGTCGCGGAGTGCAATGCAACCGTCGTTATCCTCTTAAACAACGATATCGAGATCACGAGCGATATTCTCTCGCCCTTGGCCGACTATTTTTCAGATCCAAAAACCTTCGCCGTGACCTTTCGCTCGTTTCAGAATGACGGGCAAACATTTCGAGAAGGCGCAAAGCAGCTCGTATGGCTCCAAGGATTTCCTGTCGTTCTCCATGCGGAAAGACACCAGCCTGAATCCATAGATGGAAGGATTCCATCCGCCTATGCCGTGGGAGGGCATGCCGCTTTTCGGCGGGATATGTTCTGCGCTCTGGGTGGATTCGACTCGCTCTTCCATCCTTTTTATTGGGAAGATGTGGATTTGGGCATGCGCGCGCGGGAGCATGGGTGGGAGATTTACTATGAGCCCGAATGCGGCGTAATCCACCACTTTGGTGGAACAATTCAGAGCAATTTCAGCGCTTCTGAAGTTGCGGCGATGAAGGCACGCAATCGGCTCCTATTTACCTGGCGGCATGGACGGGGATTGGCGGGAGCCATTCATCATGTTTTTCTGACAGGAAGGATTCTAAGTTCGTGGGCCGTGGGGGATTGGGCTTTCTATCGCGGACTGAAGCTGGCGCTCGAGCGGCGCCATCTCGTGAGGAAATTTCCTGAACCGATATTAACAACGGCACAGAGAGACCTCTGACTAATCAAATCTTCTCTCCATATAAAGCCAAATGTCTTGACAATCCTCTGACCGAAGGCTCTTTGCTCAATCTTACTACCATCTCCGTTGTCGGACTGAAGAATTTGTCATCCCAACTCCGCGATTCTCGAATATTTTGCGGGATGGAAAGAAATTCCAGCATCCCACAAAGCGCGTAGATCTCGATTACTTTGATTCCCTCTCCCTCAAAGAGCTTCCTGGCTTCATCTTCGCTGACAGCCCTATATTCTTCGTCATCATAGCGAACACAATTCGATTTTGAACTCAGTAGAGCAAGAGCGGCCTCAGGATCTTCATGGAACCTGCTAATTGCATCGCCGCATCTGTTGACGAGGAATATCGAGATCCTACCTCCCTTTTTTGTCACTCGAATGAGCTCTTTTGCCGCGTCCAACATCCCATTCCAGCCGAGGGTAAAATCGAAACTCTCGCTATCGAAGGGAAGCTTGCGAACATCACACTCCACGATCTCTACCCTATCCAAGAGGCCCTCTCGAAGCAGTTTCTGCCTCGCCACTTTGAGCATCCCGGGTGAGATGTCGCATAGAGTAACGGAATATCCCAACTTGGCCAAAGGGAGAGTTATCCTTCCCGTGCCGCCCGCAGCATCCAATATTCTGGCGTCTTTGTTTCGCGGGAGATGGCCTTTCAGTATCTCCCAGTCCACATGGTGCTCAACGGCACCTTTGAAATCTTCGTAATAAGTATCATACCTGTCGGCGCGCTCGTCCCATCTTTTCCTCAAGATTTCAATATTATCTGACATCTCTCTTCCTCCCTGATTCGCGAGAATAGACGAGGCCGACGACAATCCTGCCATCGGCCTTTCTTGTCGGGGCGACTGGATTCGA